>JBHHVO010000178.1:0-6991 GCA_046754365.1 Phycisphaerae bacterium
GGAAGAACTGCCGGGATATCTCGTGGAAATCGAGGCTGGTTACGAAGTCCGGGACGATGCCGCGTTGCAAGAGTGGTTTGAGCGTGGTCTGGACGGCGCAGAGGACGGCGTTGCCCTTGAGGTCGGCGAGCCGGTCGATGTTGCGGGCGAGTGACGGTCCGGCGGATATGACGACGGCGGGGTCGCCGGTGAAGCGGTCGCGGAGGATGTCGATCGGCGGTGTCGTGAGGTAGGTCGGCAGGTTCATCGCGATGTTTCGGCATGTGATTCTGGCGTTGCCGATGAGCGTCATGAGCGACATGCGTGTGAAGTCGACGAACTCGCGGATCATGTCGCCGATGTGGGTGAGGGCCGGGCCGGCGGCGCGGATCGAGGCGGGATGCCGGAGGAACGCGACGCCGAGCATGATGGTGGCGCTGTGGGGCTTGAGGCGTTCGTGGAGTCGTGCCTTGTCCGCGTCGGTGAGGATGACGAGCCGCCTTGCGGCGATGATGTCGGCGAGGTCGACGCATGTTAGGCACGTGGCGATGACGGGGAGGGCGGGCTCGGTGCAGATGATGAACGCGTCACCGCGGAGTCGATCGGCGAGGGCGCGGACGTGGTAGCCGAGCCCGAGGCCGGACACGAGGATGCAGAACTTGTCGTCGAGGTTGACGGTGTCGATGAGGCGGCGCGCCTCCTCGTCGGGGTCGTAGCGGCTGTGGAGGTATACGGTGCCGCCATCGTCGGTGGGCACGCGCGCGGTGTAGGCGCCGGAGCGCGTTGGTTCGAGCGGGAGGCGTTTGTGGTCGTCGACGGCGTCGACCCTCAGGGCGAGCGTGGGGTCGACGCGCCAGAGCGCGCGCATGTTGTGGAGGAACAGTTCGTTGCCGACCGCGGGTGTGACGGTGTCGGGCATGTGGGGCTATCCGGGTGGCGTCGCGCCGCGTGCGGTGCGGTCGGCGCCATGTTACCCGACACCGGCGTTTTGTGGTGGTGTCATCGTGATGATTCGAGCAGCCGCTTCAGGTTCCGCATCGTGTGGCGGCAGATTTCGGTGATCGCGTCGCGCCGGATCTCGGGCGTTTGGGGTAGTTCGACGCGGTAGGCGACCTCGGTGCCTTGGTCCACGGGCGTGAGCTCGTAGCTCACGTGAAAGAGATTCGTCGTGCCGTAACAGAACCACTCCGGCGGCTCCCAGGCGAAGACGCGGCACGCACACTCGTAGCGCTTGCCGAGCAGGACGCCCTTTTCGTTCCAACGAAAATCGAGACCGGGCTCGGCGACGTTGGTCTGGCGGACCTCGGATATCTCGTAGCCCGTGAACTCGTGGTGCCGCTCGACGGCCGATACGAGCGCCCAGACCTTCTCCTGCGGGGCCTCGACGACCTGCGATATCTCGATGCTCAGCATGACATGGCCAGGCGCGAATCGGCGTCGACACAGGCCGGCCGGCGTCTCGCCGGATTGGATCGGCCGGCGCCGCGTGACCGCTGTCGATCGTGTGGCTACGGATGTCCGAATCGGACGTAGCCGACCCGGTCCGGATGAACTGCGTGCCGTCGACCGTTACCGATTCACCCGTACCGACGTACCGGCGTGGATTATACATGATGGTGGACGCTGCTGCATCGGGTGTGGGCGATGGGTTCGGCGTGGGCGATGGGTTCGGCGTGCGGTACGTGAGCGTTCCGGGGGCGACCGGTCGGGACCGCGGATGGGGGCAACATGGAGTGGACACCGCCGCCGGCGGTCCGAGCGGCGGTGCGTGGGTTCTCCGGTGCGCCGGTCGCATGGGCGCCACCCCGCGCTTGCGCTTCGGGCTCGGGTCCGGGCCGCCGGACGGGCCAGGCACGCGCGGCGCCGGCGCTGTGGGGCGGACGGTGTGGCGGCGGGGCTGTTGCCGGGCACGCCGCATGGCTTGCGCTCGGGCTGGTGTGGTGCCCGGGTGGTGCTATCGGACGCGGTGCACGGTGGACTATGCGGTGGTGGGTATCTCATCGAACGCGTGCCGGTCGACGATGAACAGTCTGCCGGGTGTGCCGGTCGCCGCCAGGGGGCCGCTTCAGCTACAGCGCCACGCGACCGACCGTCGACGGGGATCGTCTACGCGGGCGGTTGGTGCGCGGTGTGTGTCCCAAGCCCGTTGCGGACGTGCGAGAGAGGCCGTCGGCGGGTTTTCGACGTGGCGGGTGTTCGAGACCTTGGGGGACGCCGGTTGAGGCGGGCAAGCGGTGCTTCGTAAGGAACCCATCGTGAGGACTGGCGAGCCTCAGAAGATTCTCATCGTCGACGACGAGCCCGCGTCGCTGCAACTGCTGCGCGCGCTGCTGGTGCCGTTGGGGTATACGGTGTTGCTGGCGCGCGACGGGCGGGAGGCGTTGGGTGTGGTCCTGGCCGAGGCGCCGCCGATCGTGATCGCGGACTGGGAGATGCCGGAGATGGACGGGCTGGCGCTGTGCCGCGCGCTGCGTGCCCATGAGGGCGTCGGGTTCGTGTATTTCATTGTGGTGTCTTCGGCGACCGGCGAGGGGCGTGTTGTCGAAGCGTTCGAGGCGGGGATTGACGACTACTTGTCGAAACCGTTCTGCCGGAAGGAGCTGTTGGCGCGTCTGCGTGCGGGCGAGCGTATCGTCGCGTTGCAGCGCGAGCTTGGTCAGCAGGCTCGGGACGTGCACCGTGTGAACGCGGAAATGGCGGTGGCGCAGGCGAAGCTCGAGGAGGCGAATGATCAACTGGCTCGCCTGGCGACGACGGACGAGTTGACGGGGCTGCTCAATCGGCGCGCTGCGATGGCTCGCCTGGCGGAACAGTGGAACTTCACGGGGCGGTACGGCGAGCCACTCTCGTGCATCGTGGCGGACATTGATCATTTCAAGAAGGTGAACGACACGTACGGGCACGACGTCGGGGATCTCGTGCTGAAGGAGACCGCCCGGCGGCTTCGAGACGCGGCGCGGGTGGGGGAGTCGGTGTGCCGCATCGGCGGGGAGGAGTTTCTCATCCTTTGCCCGAAGGCGACGGAGGCGAATGCGGCCGTGGCGGCGGAACGGTTCCGTGCGGATGTGGTCAATCAACCGATCGTGACGCGCGACGGCCGGTTGGTGGTGTCGATCAGCGTCGGGGTCGCGCAGCGGAATCGGCTGACGGCCACGACGGATGAGCTGTTGCGCCTGGCGGACGACGCGCTGTATGCGGCGAAACGGTCCGGCCGAAACCGCGTCTGCGTGGCGAGTTCGCTGCAGCAGGCCGGCGCGACGCCGGCGGTGTCTGGTGACACGTGCATCGGCGCGGCGCCCGCCGCGCTGCATGTCGATGGGGCGGCCCCCCCGGCGGCCGCACGGCTGGACGCCGGGCGTGACACGTCGGACCTGACGATGGAGGTGGACGCGCCTGGGGAGCGGCCGGCGCGGATCCTGGTTGTGGACGACGATCCCGCGGCGCGTGCATGGTGCCGCCGGATGCTGGAGCGCGCGTCGTATGAGGTGTTCGACGCGGTTGACGGGCTCGACGCCCTGACACAGGTGGCGCTCCGCGCGCCGGACGTGATCGTGCTCGACGTCGACATGCCCCACATGAACGGGCTCGAATGTGCGGCCCGGCTCAAGGCGGATCGCACGGCTCAAAACATCCCGGTGATCATGGTGAGCGCGTCGAGTGGGGATGCGGAAGTCCTGGCGGGGCTGGAGGCGGGTGCGGAGGAGTACCTGACCAAGCCGCTGAGTCAAGCGGAGTTCGTCCTGCGTGTCCGCTCGATGGCGCGGCTGCACATGGGGCGGCGTGCGCTGGAGCACAGCAATGAAGTGCGCGGTCGTCAGGCTCATATGCTGCACACGCTGCTGGAGATGTCGCAGACGCTGGCTGGCACAGACGACGTCCGCGTGGTGCTGGAGAAGGTTGCGGGCGTGGCGGCGGAAATGACCTGCAGCCGGCGTGTCTCGATCATGCTGCTTGATGCGGAAGCCCAGTACTTGCGGATGGCGCATAGCATCGGACTTCCGGAGTCGCTGGCGGAGGCGGTGCGCGTGCCGATCGGTGAGGGCATCGCCGGCAAGGTGTTCGCGACCGGGCAGCCCATCGTGATCAACGACGCCGGCGCGACGCCGGTGGACCGCGATCGCTACGACTCGGAGGTTTTCGCGAGCGTCCCGTTGCTTTCGACGGTGCTGAGCACCGCGAACGGCACGGTCGGCGTGCTGAACGTTACGGATCGCTATGGCCGGAAGCCGTTTGGTGCGCACGATCTGGAGTTTATCAATCTGATTAGCAACATCGGCGCCGCGGCGATCCACGACATCCAGGTGCAAAACGCGCGGGACGAGGCGCGTGATTCGATCGTCGTGGCGCTCGCGAAGCTCGCCGAGAGTCGTGACACGGACACGGGGCTGCATCTTGACCGGGTCACGCGGTTCAGCCTCGTGCTCGCCGGGCAACTCCGGACGATGGGATTGGACGGCGGCGTCATCGACGACGCGTTCCTTGCCGACCTCGAACGTGCCGTGCCGCTCCATGATATCGGGAAGGTCGGTATTCCGGATCACATCCTTTGCAAGCCGGGCCGGTTCACGCATGCGGAAATGGAGATCATGAAGACCCACGCCGAGATCGGCGCGGGGACGCTCCGGTCCGTGATGGAACGCGCGCACGGGACGCCGTTTCTCAAGATGGCGGAAACCATCGCTCACTACCATCACGAGTGGTTCGATGGGACCGGTTATCCGGATGGTCTGGTGGGCGAGGCGATACCATTGCCCGCGCGCATCGTCGCCGTGGCGGACGTGTACGACGCCCTTAGATCGAAGCGCCCGTACAAGGGGCCGATGTCGCATGACAAGGCGGTGGCGATCATCAACCAGGGGTCCGGGATGCAGTTCGATCCCAACGTCGCGGCTGCGTTCATGCAGCGCGAGGCGGACTTCGCCCGTCTGGCGGCGCAGCTCTCGGACGCCGCACAGCCTGCGCACACGAAGACGAGCGCTTTGCGTGCCGCGTCGGTCGTCGGCGGGCCGTGTGTCAGCATTTGATCGATCCGGTGTGCGGTGACACACGCGCGCGGGCGCGATCGAAGGTGCGAGCGCGATCGAACGTGGGCGCACTCGAAAGCGTCGCGGTTTCCCGGCGTTGAGCCGGTGTGCGCCCCACCGGCCCCTCTCTCACCAGGCTTTCGAAATGCCCGCGCCGGCGTATTCCGACGGGCGTTGTACGGGTAGGGTGCATCCGATTTCGGGTGGCGCGGTTGAATCATTCGCGCTGTGCTGTGCGGGTTTGGCGTTGGCAAGCGCCATTGCTGAGGTTTTCTTCGGGAAGGACACGATGCCAACCCGGCCGTTGTGCATCCGTGAATTGACCGGAGACTCATGCCCCATGGATTTGCCACGTTTTCTGGGATGCACCGGTACGGGTACATCGGTGTCCCTACGCTCCTGCCCTCCGGGCCCGAAAACTACGATTCGTGATTGTGCGCCTGAGGTTTTTCAACGGCCTGTCACTGTCGAGGTTCGGAACGATGGCGTCTCGGTGAATCACTACGCTAGCCCGTCCTTCACAGGTTTTGAGGAAACTGCATGGGTTTGCCTGAAGATATGGGGTAGGGGCAGGTCCTGTGGAACCCGCCCGGGGCAACGCTGACGTTTGACGCCAACGCTACCACCGCTGAGCGCGACCGACACGACCCCCGCCACGCGTCCGACCGGCCGATCCCGACACCCGGCCTATCCCGACGCCGGCGAACAGTTTGGCTTAGCGTGAGCCGTTTACGTAACAGGCGGCGATGGGATTCGAACCCATGCATAACGGATTTGCAATCCGTCCCCTTAGTCCACTTGGGTACGCCGCCGTAGACGTATGCGCCGGGCTCCCGGTGCACGTTGTGCCGCATGAGACCGACGGTGCTGCAAGAAACTGCGGCGCCGGGCCCCCGGCAACGGCAGTCGAGCGGGTGCGGCCAGCGGCGGTCCGTCGGCACGGCGTCGACGCAGCGGGGTCCCACGCCACACGAACCGAAGTCGGGCCGTCACGCCGAACCGAAGTCCCGCCGTCGCCACGAACGGAAGCCCCCCCGCCGCGACAGACCGAAGTCCCGCCGCCGCGCCTTGGCACGACGCGACGGCTTGGCACGGCGCAAGGAGCCACGCGCTCGGGCCCGCGGTGACTCCACACGGCTACCGCAGCCGACCACCGTCCATCGGGCACCGTCCATCGAGCACCAGGCATCGGCCACCGAGCACCTGGCACCGAGCACCAACCATCGGGCACCGAGCATCCCCCACCAAGTCCCGGGCACCGAGCATCGGCCACCGAGCACCTGGCACCGAGCACCGAGCATCGGCCACCGAGCATCGGCCACCAAGCCCCGGGCATTGAGCATCGAGCACCGGGCGCCAAGCACCTTGCACCAAGCACCAAGCACCGACAAGTACCCGGTGCCGGTGTTGGCGATTCTACACGGTCGCGGGCATTCGGTACAGCGGTGTGCCATACGGATTCCGGTATCCGCCCCGGGATCGGGTCCGTGACAGTTTAGGCGGCGTTTTTCGCGCGGCCCCGACCGCAGTTTCGAGCGAGCCATGCGGTGCAGGCCGTCTGAACCCGCGTCACGGATCGTGACCGGGCGGCCGGGACCGTGCGCGTACCGAGCGAATCCACGATCCCGCACGCTTGGACGCTGTCGCGGCCCGCCGATTCTGTCGCGGACCCGAAACCGGGGGGGCTGCCAGGGTGTCGCCCGGCGCCGGTATCGCAAGCCGCGACCGGTGCGGCGGACATGGGTATGCGGCCGGTGCGGTCGGCGGCACGTGGCGTTGGCCCGCGTGGGGGGCTGGGGCATTGCATATGCGAACGGCATGGTGTATACGATGCGGCGTCCGGCTGACCGGGTCATCGCCTGGAGCGATGCAGCGGCCGGCCGGTGCGCGGGCGCGACACACCGCGCCGCAGCGGGGCGATTAGCTCAGTTGGCTAGAGCGTTCGGATCACACCCGAGAGGTCACAGGTTCGAGTCCTGTATCGCCCA
>JBHHVO010000179.1:0-6982 GCA_046754365.1 Phycisphaerae bacterium
CGCGCCGCCGCCACACGCCCGCCGTCCCGTTGAAGTTCATCATCAGCCCGTTCCACGCCCGAGCGCCCTGTTCGATCGCGAAGTGCCCGTCGATGCCGAGCGCCTCGGCCTCGGTGAGCCATGATTCCTCCCGGTTGAGGTGGTCCCATCGGCCCTGGATGCACGCCAGGTCCGGCGCGGCCTCAAGCAGCGGGACGGCGTTGCGGAGAAACCCGCGCGGCGGCACGAAGTCCGCGTCGAACACGGCCACGTAGGTGCCGCGGGCGGTTTCCAGCCCGTGCGCGAGTGCGCCGGCCTTGTACCCGTCACGGGTCGGACGACGAACCACTTTAATATCCACACCCGTCGCGGCGAGCCGGGCGGCGACGCGATCGATGACCTCCCGGGTGTGGTCCGTGCTGTCATCGAGCACCTGAATCTCATGCCGGTCGCGCGGGTAGTCGACCGCGGCGACCGCCTCCATGATGCGCCCGGCTACCGTAGACTCGTTGTAGATGGGAATCTGGCTCGTCACGACGGGATACTCAGCGGCCGGTGGCCGGCGCCCGTAGGCCTCGATGATGCGCCGCTGCTCGGCACGCCGCCGCGGCGACGCGCGACGGAAAAGCACAAGCAGCACGTACAAGTGCATGCCATACGTGGCGAGCGCGATCGTCGCGACCGAAAAGATACCGAGAACGAGCCAGATCGCCATGGTGCTCATGTGCAACAACTATCCATTGAGCGTGCGTCCAAACAACCGACGCCAACAAGGGTTTCGCCGAACCCCGACCGTTCGGCAGGGGCGCCGGGGACGTAGGCTAACCCGACCGGCCGTCACCCGCGATCACGGACCGACCGGAACGCCCCATCACCGCCGGACGTTCAGCGACCAGTCGTACGGCAAGTACTCGGTCCGCCAGACCTCGGTTCCCAGCGAACGCGCCAACGCGGGATCATCCACATACCGCGCTAAAAACGCCGCCACCGAACCCGCGTGGCCCGAGTAGCGGCGGTTCGTCAGGTCATCCCCGTACCATGCAAGCAACTCCGAAACCCGCATCGTATGCGCCCGACGGTCGAAGCGCACCCGATCGGCGTCGCGCACGAAACGCGTCACCGCCGCCGCGAGCTGTTCGTCGATGCGGCGCGCACCGTACGCCTCCCGCCGGAGCTTCGGGCAACCCCGCGCCGCGCACACGAGCGCGAAGTGAATCCGCACATCGGGCGGCGACGGGCCGACCGACCGGTACCACGCCCCGTCCGCCCCCATCCGCTCGGGGCGCTGCAGCAACACGGCGTGCTCGATCTCGTCGAGCGAATACCGCCGACCGCCCACGACAAACCGAAGCCCCTCGAAAAACCCCTTCCCACGCGCGTCGATGCCCGCCACCTCGACCGACAGCACGGTGTAGTCGTACCACGCCTTGCGGTCTGCCGGCAGCGTCGCCACCACGCCCTGAACCACCAGCGCATTGTACGCGTTGATCCAAAACGCGAGCCGCGCCCGCCCGTCGCCCACACCGGTCGGGTCGGTATGGGCAAGCCGGTACAGGTATTCGCGAAACCGGGTGTCCCCCGCCATCGCGCTGTAGTCCACCAGGCCGGCATCGTCCACATGGGCCGCCAACACCGCCGTCCACAAGCCATGATCGAAATCGCGATGCCGCCACGCCGCTGCAAACGCCGGGTCGGACGGTACCGCGATGTCACGACCGGCGCACACCGAGCCCCCGAACGCGGCGACGACGGCAACAATCACAACACGCAAGTCTGACAACGCTCCACCGCGCGCCGAAACACCCGCACCCGCCCGAGCCACCCCGACACCACACCACGATGCCGCAGCGTCGAGCGCCCGCGTACCACACGCAACCGCACGGCGCTACGCATGCCACTACGCCGAAACCCGCCGGGAACAACCCCATGCACAGCTCCGTCGGGCCAACCTCCGTGGCCCCGGCAGGAACCACGTAGTGTACGCCCCGAGCCCCACAACGCCACCCCGCACCGGTGCTTGGGACCCGGATCATGGGTCCAAACACCGCGCGCGGCCCGACGCATGAATTGACAGACCGCAGGCGCAGCCTTTACAATCACCCCACACCCTGTGATCCCACGGACACGATCGACGCAACGCCCCAGATACCGGGACGGCTTACGTGCCAGAGCTCAAACTCACGGAATTGTGCAAGCGGCTCGCCGACAACGGCCTGTCGGCCACGCTCGACGGTCCCGACCGCCCGATCAGGGCCGTCAACACCCTTGACGCCGCGTCCGACGGCGAGATCAGTTTCCTCGCCAACCCCCGGTACGAGGCCGCCCTCGCCAACACGCGGGCGTCCGCCGTGCTCGTGAAACCCGGCGTACCCGTCCCGAACGGCACGACCGCCGTCCGCAGCGCCGATCCTTATGCCGCCGTGGCCCACGCCGTCGTGGCGATCCACGGATACCGCACGCATCCCCAGTGGGGCCTAAGCGAACACGCCACAATTCACCCCACCGCTCGGATCGGCCCCGGCGCCAACATCGCGCACGGCGTCACGATCGCCGCGGGCGTCGTCATCGGAGACCGCGCCACGATCTACCCGGGCTGCTACGTCGGCGACGGCGTCCGCATCGGGCACGACTGTGTCCTGTATCCCAACGTCGTTATCTACGATGCCTCCACGCTCGGCGATCGCGTCACGGTCCATGCCGGGTCCGTGATCGGTCAGGACGGCTTGGGCTATGCACCCGTCGGGCAACGGTGGGTCAAGATTCCACAGGTCGGTCGGGCCGTCGTCGGTGACGATGTCGAGATCGGCGCCAACTGTGCGATCGATCGCGCGACGCTCGGTACCACCGAGATCGGCGGCGGCACCAAGTTCGGCAACGTCGTCGTCATCGGCCACGGCACCAAGGTCGGCCCGGATTGCCTCTTCGTCGGCCAGGTCGGCGTCGCCGGCTCGGTCACCATCGGCAGACACGTGACGCTCGCCGGCCAGGTCGGTGTCGCCGGGCACATCGACATCGGTGACAACGCCGCGATCGGCGCCCAATCCGGTGTCGGTGGCCGCGTCGAACCCAACACCAAGATGTTCGGCTCGCCCGCAGTCCCCGCCGCGGACGCGATGCGCGCCGCCATGGCCGTCCAGAAGCTGCCACACTGGCTTAAACGCATCCGACGCCTCGAACACGACGTCGCCGACCTCCGTGAAAAGCTCAACGGCCGGGACGAATAACGCCGGGGAGGGCGAGCCTCCCGCCGAGCCCCCACGGGAGCGCGAGCCCCCCCCGTCGAGCCCCCACGGGAGGGCAAGGCTCCCGCCGAGCCGCCACGGGAGGGCGAGGCTCCCGCCGAGCCGCGGTGCCGGCACGTGAGCGCCCTATGAAAGGTTCACATACGCACCCCCGCCGCCACCACCCGATTCACGGGGTTCGATTCCCACCCGGTCATCGAATCATCGTGTTTCTGACGGTCTGCACCCGCCGTCGCGGTCGCTGGCTGGCCACGGAGGATTGCCACGCGCTTCTCGTGTCGATCTGGCGGCGTGCGGTCGCATGGCGTGTCGGTCGCTATGTGATCCTGCCGGATCATCTGCATCTGTTCGCGGCGCCCGGCGAGCTGAACGCCGATTTCGACGGCTGGGTGACATACTGGAAGTCGCAGTTCAGCAAGTCCCATCGCAACCCGGAACATCGGTGGTCGGTCGACCACTGGGACCGGCGTCTCCGCGCGGCCGAGCGGTACGACGATAAGTGGGACTACGTCGTGGAGAATCCGGTTCGACACGGCCTGGCGGCGCGGGCGCAAGACCGGCCCTACCAGGGAGAGGTCTTCGAACTCCCCTGGTAGCCGCGCTGACGATACCACAAGCTTGGCTCGGCGGGAGCCTCGCCCTCCCGCTTTGGCTCGGCGAGGCCCTTGCCCTGCCGTGCAACGCCGATACGCTGACATGCACGTGCATTCGCCGACCCCTTCGGGAACGGCGAGGCCCCCGCCAAGCCAAACCGGCGGCGCGGACGGGCACCACCGGAGCGCACGCGATCATGGCCGATCACACACGGCAGCGCATGCCACGTCTTGGCATCATCGCCGGCGCCGGGCGGTTCCCGGTCATGGTCGCGGACGGCGCGCGGGACGCCGGATGTTGGGTCGGCGTCGTGGGCCTCAGGGGGTTGACCGACCCGGGCATCGCCGCCCACGCCGATCTCTTCCGCTGGTCGGGACTCGCCCGCCTCGGGCACTGGCTCCGCATCCTGAGGCGACACCACGTCGACCGTGTCATCCTTGCGGGCTCGGTCCGCAAGGCGGATATGTTCGGACGCCTCAGGCTGCTCAAGCTCTTGCCCGATTGGACGTCGCTCCGGCTATGGTTCTTTGAACTCGACGACAAGCGGAACGACGCCGTGCTCTCAGCCGTCGCGGACCGCCTGGCCGCGCGTGGGATTACCATGGAAAGCTGCGTGAAGTACTCCGACAAAGACATGGCGCCGCACGGCGTGCTCACGCGCCGCCGGCCGACACCCGCCCAGCAGCGAGACCTGACGTTCGGCTGGCCGATCGCACGCGACCTGGGCCGCCTCGACATCGGACAAGCCATCGCCGTCAACGAAACCGAGGTCATCGCCGTCGAGGCGATCGAGGGCACGGACCGCATGATCGAACGGGCCGGCGACCTCTGCCGCCGCGGCGGTTGGACGCTCATCAAAGTCGCCAAGCCGCAACAAGACATGCGTTTCGACGTGCCGACCATCGGCCCGGACACCATCGCCACGCTCCGACGATGCGGCGCGCGCATGCTCGTCATCGAGGCCGGACAAACCCTCATCGTCGATCGCGACGCGACCATCGCCGCAGCCGACGCCGCCGGCATCGTCATCGTCGGCCACGCGGAACCCGCCCCATAACCCCCGGTCACGAGCCCAACGTACGCTACTCGTGCGTTCCCTGCTCTCGTGGCTTCTCGGTCCGGTCCGAACGGCGCCCGCAAGGCAACGCTCGTCGGGTCGCCCTGATAACTCAGGTGGCATGGGTAAGCGCAGCTTACCCGTGTCTTCCCCCGTCACGCATGGGCTGACGCTGCGTACGATCTCGCTGGCGGCGCGACGCCCGTGCAGGTGGCCCACGACGAATACGACGCCCCCGGCCGGTTCATCACCAGCAGCATGCGCTTCGACGCCGACGTCGACGCCGTCACCAAAACGCGCAAGTATTACCACGACGGCCGGCGGGACGCCTGGCGCACCCGCGCCCCGCCTCACGCGACGAATCCCGGCCACGCGCGTCCGGATCGGCACCGGCTTTTTTGGCTGACAAGTCAGCGGGAATGGAGTAGAATGCGCCGCGGTTGGCGCGTCGTGACAGGTGCGCCGTAACCACTTGTGGATACGAAAGTTACATGACAACTGGCGGGGTGCGCACGTGAACGATGTGGCGTGGTCGGATCGATCACCCACGGCGGGGCTCCCCACCCGATCGGCGCGACGCCGGCCAAGCCGCGTTGTGCTACCAGAGAGGCGTTTCCCACGGCCAACACCGCTGCGTCCATCTGGAACGACGTGCTGAATCAGGTCCGGCTCAACCAGCCGCAATTGGTTCGTGGTTGGTTTTCCGAACTCACGCCAGCGCGGGTCGAGAACGGTGTGCTCGGCATCCAGGCGAGCAACCTGGCGCAGTCGCGCTACCTGCAGCAGCACTGCCGCCGCGCATTCGCTGAGGCCGCCCAGGCGGCTACCGGGCGGCTTGTCACCGTCACGTTTGAGGCCGCGGACCGCGAGGATGTGAGCACGACCGGGCCGGTGTCGTTCGACGACACCGAGCAGCAACTACCGCTGAACCCGGACTACAACTTCGGCAACTTCGTCACCGGGCCCTGCAACCGCCTCGCGCACGCGGCGTCGCTGGCGGTCGCGCAGCGCCCCGGGCAGGCGTACAATCCGTTTTTCGTATACGGCCCGGTCGGGCTTGGTAAGACGCATCTGCTGCAGGCCGTGTGTCATACGATCCGCGACGCGCGAGACACGCACGATGTTCTCTACCTTTCCTGCGAGACGTTCATCAACCACTTTATCGAGGCGGTCGAGGCCGGCGCGCTGCACCATTTCCGGTATCGGTATCGCCATGCGTCCGTGCTCGTGATTGACGACATCCAGTTCCTCGCGGAGCGCGAGCGGAGCCAGGAAGAGTTTTTCCACACATTCAACACGCTCCATCAGTCTCAGCGTCAGATCATCCTATCGGCGGACTGCTCGCCATCGGAGATCCCGAGCCTTGAGGAGCGGCTCGTGAGCCGGTTCAACTCGGGCCTGGTGACGCTCTTGGACCGGCCGTGTCTCGAAACCCGCATGGCGATCCTGCGGAAGAAGGCCAAACTCCGGTGCGTCGAGGTTCCGGACGACGTCATACGCTTCGTGGCCGGTCGGTTCGACGGAAACATTCGAGACCTCGAGGGCGCCCTGATGAAGATCGACGCGTTGAGTCACACCGACCCGGGGCCGATCACGCTCGATTTGGCGCGGCGGGCGTTGGGCGAGGCCACAGAACACCACTTGTCGATCCCGGCGATCATGGAGCTCGTGGCCAGTCGCCTCGGTATGAAGCTGTCGGACCTTCAGAGTAAGAAACGGCCCCAGTCGGTCACGCGTCCGCGGCACGTTTGCATGTACCTCGCGCGGCAGCTTACACCGCACAGTCTTGAGGAGATCGGCGGCTACTTCGGCGGGCGAGACCACAGCACGGTCCTGCACGCATGCCGGGGCATCGAGCGGGCGCTGAAGACCGACGAGCGGCTGACGGCGTTGATCGACGATCTTATGACCGAGCTCAAGCATGCGTGATAGTTGGGCGCCCGTTCGACCGGTGGCCTCTCGTTCGGGACGGCGCCCTTGCGGCCGCTGCCGGCTCCGGCAGCCCGTAGGGCGGCACACCGAAACGGGGCGCCACCATGAATCTGCAGCCCAACCGGAGCCTCGAACCCCAGCGAGCGGGTTCCCTCGTGCGATGCGCGCATCCGCGATA
>JBHHVO010000180.1:0-6980 GCA_046754365.1 Phycisphaerae bacterium
GGCATCCTCGCGGGGTCATCACCCGCCGCGGGCCCCCGCCACGCGCCGCCGGGTCCGAATCGTGGCGGCGAAGCGAACGCCCTGATCGCAGACGGTTCGCACCCGCACGCACGCGGCGCACAATCGCGCGGCAACGGGCCGGCCACGCCACACCAAGCACGGCTTGACTCGATCCATCACGTGTAGAAGCCGATGACATGCCTGGGGCAGCGCGTCCAATCTGTCCGCGCAGTGCGCAAGCATGCACCGGACCACGGGGCAATCCAACCATCTCGTCCGCCGCGTGACGCGGAGGCGGTTTCTCGGCGCCACGGCTGCGCTCGCGGCCGGGGTCGCTCGGTCCGTGGTCGCAGCCCGCGAAGCGGAGCGGCCCGGCGACCGCGCCGGCCACGATGAGCGACTCATGCTCCGGCCGGGGACACCGCGTGCGCGTGTCGTACTGGTCCGTTCGCCGCACGTCGTACAGGATGCCACGGTCCATCACACGGTCCTGGGCGAGATGTTCGATGCGGCCATGCGATCCCTCGTCGGGACCCGCACGACCGCCGATGCATGGCGGTCCATACTCGTGCCCCAGGATGTGGTCGGGATCAAGTTCAACCGGTCGGGGCAGGCGGCGCTCGGCACGACGGATGCGGTAGCCGATACGCTGCTTCACTCGCTCGCCGACGCGGGTTGGCCGAGTGATCGCATCGTGTGCATTGAGGCCCCGCAGGTTGCGGCGCGGCACGGCACGCGTTCCCCACTCGCGGGCTATGACCCGGCGCCGGCGGACTTCGGGAGCGGGTCGGATCACTTCGCGGCCGTGCTCGGGCAGGTCACCGCCCTGATCAACGTGCCGTTTCTCAAGACACACAACATCGCCGGCATGACGTGCTGCCTGAAGAACCTCTCGCACGGGCTCATCAAACACCCGGCACGCTACCACCGCAACGGGTGTTCGCCGTACATCGGCGACATCGTGGCGGCCCGCCCGATCCGCGGCAAGTTGAGGCTGTGTGTCGTGGACGCGCTGCGGGTCGTACATGATGGCGGACCAGAGGCGAGGCCGGACGGCACGACCGACGAAGGCGTAATCATAGCTTCTTTTGATGCAGTAGCAGCGGATTCGGTGGCGGTTTCGGCGTTATCATCGGCACGGCGACGCCATCATCTCCCGCCGGTGGCTCGGTTGCCGGAGGACATCGGGTACCTGGCGGCCGCGCATCGCCGGGGTCTCGGGATCGCGGTGCGGGAGGGCATTGAGCTGATCGAGCCGCGTGTGTGACGGTCGCGGACGCCCGTGTGGGGCGGTCTCCGGGGGGTGCCGGCGGGCTGGACCGGCTTGCGGGATCGGCGTGTCGCGGTATGCCGTGCCGTGGAACCGCAAAAAAAACATTTTTTTTCGGAACAACCGATTGACACGGCGGCGATGTCCCGACTATAGTAGTGAATGGATTTGGATGTGGTTGTGGGACGCATCGATCATAAGAGCATGGTGTATCTATAAAGCTCTATCATTACAGCGTTTTTTGCGTCATCGTATATCCGTACCTCCTGAAGATCCCACCCACATCGAGGTTGGTTTGTGCATAGCGTCCGCACGGCGCGGCGTGTCGTGACACGCGCGATCGTGCGGGTGGTGTCGCGGCGCATACCGGTTACCGGCTTTCATCGCGTGCACGCGGCTGGTGGCGGGTGTTGCGGCGGGTGTGCAGGCCGAGCAACAGGCGAACATTCTGGTGGGTCGGACCACGCGTGGCGTGGGTCGACGGTTTGGTATTGGCGAGCGCGCCCGGTCCGTATCGGGTGTGGCGCGTTGTTGTTGGGCACCCGAGCCATGGGGGTCTTGCCCCGTCCCGGTGTCAACGGGCGGGTCTTGAACATGGCCGGGGGCCGGTCAACCTAACCGTGCTCGCATGAGCACAGGAGGTAACGCCGTGAGGCGAATGATACGAAGAGTGCAAGGGTTTACATTGATTGAGCTGTTGGTGGTCATCGCGATTATCGCGTTGTTGATCGCCATCTTGCTGCCAAGCCTGTCGCGGGCTCGTGAGTTGAGCAAGCGGTTGGTTTGCGCGGCGAACATGAAGGGTTTTGGGACGTCAGCGAAGATCTACGCGAACGACAACTTCGAGAAGTGGATGTCCCCCGGCTACTCCGGGAGCGCGTACGCGGACAACGGCGGCGGCATCTTGTACCCGGGGCTGCCTGAGCCGGTTTGGAACCAGGGCTGGGACAACGAACGGGCGCTCGAGACGTTCAACGACGGCGGCAGCGGTAGTGACGGCTCCACGAGGGTGTCCACCACGCGGTCGTTCTGGCTGCTCGTACGGTCCGGTGATGTCACGGTGAAGCAGTTCATCTGCCCGTCCAGCGGCGATGAACCGGACCCGACCGACAACATCGAGTTCTTCTACGACTTCTACGACGTCACGCACGTGAGCTACGGGTATCAGGTCCCGTTCGGTCCGCAAGACACGAAGGCGCGGGAGGGCTCGGACAACCGTCAGATTCTCGCGGCGGACCTGAGTCCGTTCTATACCCCGCAGCCGGCGCCCCAGTGGCAGAACAGCCAGGGGAACCCGATCGAGTTGGACGATTCGCCGCGTGAGTGGCGTCAGTTCAATTCGCCGAACCACGGTGGTACCGGCAACGGCGAGGGGCAGAACTGCCTGTTCGCGGACGGTCACGTGACGTTCGAGCGCAAGCCGATCGTCGGCATTGACCACGACAACATCTACACGCTCATCACGGATGATTGGAGCCCGACCGACATCGACAATCTCATCCACGGTGACCTGGTGCACCTGGTCGATCCGCCCCCGTTCCCCGGCATGGACAGCCTCGGCAACGGCGCATTCTCGTCGACGGATACGCTGCTGTACCCGTAACGGTGCGGTAGGCGTGGGTATTCTGGTTTCCCTGCAGGCGGTGGGCGGTGTGCCCGTCGCCTGCTTTTTTTCGGTGCGAGGATGTCGCGAGCGGGCGCACGGGTAGCGGGCGGTACCGGCGCCGGCGCGGGCCGCGCCGGGCGTCGCCCGGCCCTGCGGCGCCGGGGGTCGATCGGGGTGCTGACGCGCGGCGATCGGTACCTGATGATCCGCCGCGCGGCGGGCCTGGTGAACGGTGGGTGCTGGTGCTTCCCCGGCGGTCACATCGAGCCGGGCGAGACGTCGCGTGCGGCCGTGGTCCGCGAGCTCGCCGAGGAGCTCGGGCTCATCGTCGTCCCGGTCGCGCGGCTGGGTCTGGTTCGCGTCGTGGATTCGGGGTACGTTCTCGCGGTGTGGCATGTGCGGCGCGTCCGCGGCGCGCTCCGCGCGGTGCCTGCGGAGATCGCGGCGACGGCGTGGATGACGCTTGAGGAGATTGGCGGCGCATCACCCGGGCTGCCGTCGAACGCGCGGGTGGTGGACATGCTTTTGCATTCCGGATGACATTTTGCCACACTGTGTGGCTTGCGTCCTGCGAGGAGGCGCATATACTGCTTGGCGGTTGGTTTGTCGAACGAGTTGCGCAGCGGCATGGGTTCAAGTCGGCATTCGCAGCGTCTGCTTCGCCCTCCTACCGTCCGGGCCGGCGTTTGGCCCGCTTTCAATTGCGGCCCTGAAAGAAAACCAGAGGGTCGAGTTTGCCATCGATAGGAGATGTACGATGGGCAAAAGGCTGTATGTTGGCAATTTGAGCTACAACATCGGCAGTTCGGATCTGGAGCGCTTGCTGTCGGAGCACGGCACCGTAGAGAGCGCGGAGGTCATCAGCGACCGCTCGACGGGACAGAGCAAGGGGTTTGGCTTCGTAGAGATGGCGACCGATCAGGAGGCCAGCGCGGCGATCGAGGCCTTGAACGGCCACGAGCTCGATGGCCGGACGCTCACGGTGAACGAGGCCAAGCCGCGCATGCCGCGCCGCGGTGGTGGTGGTGGCGGCTACGGCGGTGGCTCGGGCGACCGCTATTGACGCGTGTTGACCAGCGTGGACCGGCGCGGTGAGCGGTAGGTGTGCGCGCCGGGGCGGTGCCGACTGGTCCGCCGCGGGGTGTTGGATCGGTGCCGCCGGCGAGCGGTTGTCGGTTGGGACGGGTCGCGGTCTCGCGGTGCTCCGGCGTGAGGGTGGCCGGCGCCGCCGGCGTCCCGGTTGAAGCGGCGGCGCGTCGAACCGCGTGTGTTTGGGCTGTTGCATGTTGCGGGGTGTTCCCGGGCCGAGCAGTTCGTCGTGCCATAGACGTAATACGCGACCGCGAAACGCTCGGGCTCGGGTTGCGCCGTGACGGCGTGCTGGTTCCTCGGCGCACTCCGCATCACGCACCGAGGCCAGACGGCCGCGCCGGTGGTGCGCGTCCCGTTGATATACGCCCGGCGTGTGCGTGCGGAGACCGCCCACCTGGTCGGCGGCGATGACGCACGGCCGGGCTGTGTGCGGCTCGGCCGACGCGCCCGTGGGCGGTTACCCTTTCAGCGCGCCGATCGGCCGCGCCGCCCGCTCGCGTATGGTTCGCTTCGCGGGTGCCGTCGTCGCCGGGTGTGTCGGCGAGGCAGCGGGCGACGGCTGGAGCGCAACGGTGGCTGTCCAGCCGCCGAATCCCGCCGGTACGCTGGCTCCGCATCCGTTTGCGTCGCGGCGTTGTGCCGCTGCTGTCACATCGCGTTTTGCATTCCGGAAATCATCACCGCGCCCGAAGTCGAGACATCGCGACGCGGTGCCGGTGTGCGCGCCTCGGGCGCCGGCCATGCCATCGCGATGCGTCTGTCCGGCACTCCGTCGCGGTCCGCCGATGTGGCTTGTGCCACGTCCGGCGGCGCAGTGCCACCCCAAGTGCGGTGGAGCCGCTACACGTGCCACAGACCAACGTCGCACGTCGCCGGGCGCGCGCCCGGGGTCGCCGCTTCCTCGCCCGTGTCGTCAGCCGCATCGACGCAGCAGAGACACCAGGTGTCCGAGGCGCGCCTGCGCGCATCGGTGAAAGCGCAAGGCGTGGCCCCCGCGATGACATCGCCGGGCCGCGAATTTGCTTTACCGGACTCGATCGCCATCCGACAGAACTGGCAGCCGCCTTGGGTGCCGGCGGGTGTGGAGGGTGGCGTACGGGATCGGTCATCGATGCGTGTCCTGCTGGCGAAGCCATACAACCTGAGCGACCACATCCAGCCGTCGCTGGGGCTCGGATACCTGGCCGCCCAACTGCGGCGGCATCACGACGTCGACATCTACGACTGCATCAAGGAGGACGCGTCGCCGGCGCGCGTGGCGGAGGTGGCGGAGGCGTACCGGGCCGACCTGGTCGGGATCCAGGCGTACACATTCGACACGCCGAAGGTCAAGGCGATCCTCCGCGCGGTGAAGGCGCGGTGTCCGGAGATGTTGACGACGGTCGGCGGGGCGCACATGACGGCCGACCCGGTGGCGGCGATGCGCGATTTCGGACCGGTGTGCGACTACGGTTTTTCCGGTGAGGGAGAGCTGCACTTTCCGGCGATGCTCGGCGCGATCGAATCGAAGTCGGGTGCGTTCGGCTCGATACCGGGTGCGGTGTGGCGTGACGGCGACGCCGTTCGTCACAATGCCCCCGCGCTCGTGCCGGACCTGGACGCGCTCGGTCTGCCCGCGCTCGAGCTGCTCCGTCCGGACACGTATCCGGAATCTCAACAGGGCGCGTTCTACGAGAAGTTTCCGATCTGCCCGCTCATCACGACGCGCGGGTGCCCGTACAAGTGTACGTTCTGCGCGGCGCCGTTTCTCTCGGGCCGGACGTTGCGCCACCACAGCGTCGAGTATGTGTGCCGGTTGATCGGGCTTCTGTACCACCGCTACAACATCCGCGAGTTTCACATCGTGGACGACAACTTCACGATGGACATCGACTACGCGAAGTCGGTCATGCGGGCGATCCTGGAGATGGGGCTGGACATCTCGATCGCGATGCCGAACGGCATCCGGATGGACTACCTCGATGATGAGCTTATCGAGCTCATGAAGGCGGCGGGCGTGTACATCGTGTCGGTCGCCGTGGAGAGCGGCAACGATCATATCCTCCGCGCGATGAAGAAGGGCACGAACATGGCCCGCATCCGGCGCGACATCGCGCGGATCCGGCGTCACAAGGTCGACGTGGCGGGCTTCTTCATCGTGGGGTATCCGGGGGAAACGGTCGAGACGATCCGCAACACGATCCGGTTCGCGCGGGAACTGGACATCCAGCGGGCGCAGTTCATGACGTTCGTGCCGCTGCCCGGCGCCCCGGCTTATGAAAAGCTGGTGGCCAGCGGGGAGATCGAGGGCGTGGCGTGGGAGGATTCGAACTTCGCCCAGGCGCCGTACGCGCCGGTAGGCGTGTCGCGCGAAGAGCTGCTGCGCTTGAAGCGGATCGCGTTTCTCACGTTCTTCCTTCGGCCGGGGATCCTGATCCGGCACCTACTGGCGATTCGGTCGTACCGGCATTTCAAGTTTCTGCTGCGGCGGTTTTATCATTGGATCGTGATGCGCCCGAGCACGGCGCGGCGCGGGCCGAGCTTGCTCGTACGGGCTGCGCGTATGCTTCGCGGACGTAGCCCCCACGTGCTGGGGACACCGCGGTCGAAACCAACCACGGCGGTGGAACCGGCGCGCGCGCCAGACACGCTCGAGCCGGAGGTGCCGCTGTTGTCCGGCACCCGGCTGCGTGTGCTGACGTCGCCCGCGGACGGCGTGGCCGGCGGTGGTGCGTAAGCGGTGCCGCGCGGCGTGTTTGCACGATTGCATTTCTCTTAGCTGCACAAACGCATTCCGGGGCTGCGGTGTTTATCGAGCGGCTGCGTGCGCGCTGAAGGCCGGCGTGCCGGTGAAGCCTACGCCGCGACTATGGAGCGACGTTGGTTCAAGGCGTAAACCTTCCTCCCCAGCGGTCGGGGTTCGGAACGACGTTGGTCGGCGTGGTCCAATCGCCTCGGTTGCGGGAGGGGCTCCCAGGGTCCGTGACAGTTTGGGCGGGACGCATCATCGGTCTGTAGCGTCGGCCCCCGGTG
>JBHHVO010000181.1:0-6951 GCA_046754365.1 Phycisphaerae bacterium
CCGAGGATGCACACGTTCGGTCCGCGGCGGCGCGGGCGCTGGCGGATTTCCCGAACAGCGGTGTGACGTTCAAGCTCGGGCGGATCGCGAGCGACGAGGCCGCGCCGCTCGCGCAGCGGCTCGGTGCGATTGACGCGCTGGCGTCGAACATCCATCGCCGACAGGTCGTGGCCCAGCTCATCAGCCTGCTGGGGAGCGACGTACCGGAGGTGACGGCGCGGGCGTACGCGGCGCTGGCGCGGGCCGCCCGGCGTCCGATCGCGTCGAGCCGTGATGCGTGGAAGGCGTGGTGGATGGGGAAATCCAAGCTTGACGACAAGGCGTGGCTCAATGATCGGCTCGGTCTGCTCCACGCGCATATGCGGTCGCTCGAGGATCAGGCCGCGCGTGAGCGGAGCGTGGCGGTGCGGGCACACGCGTCGCTGGCGGCTCGGCTTGCGGACCTGCAGCGGGAGCATTTTCGGCTCGTGCCGGCTGATCAGCGGGAGGCGAAGCTCGCGGAATGGCTGCGTGACGCGCAGGTGGAGGTGCGTCAGGCGGCGATGTCGATCATCCGAAGCCGGATCAGCGAGGACGGGTACCGCGCGACCGGGGACGTGTTGGCGGCGTTGCTCGAGCTGCTCGGGTCGGATCCGCCCGGGCTTCGGCGGGAGGCGCTTCGGATCGTGCAAAACAACGTCACGGATCCGTCGGTCGCGCGGGCGGTGCTGGCCCGACTCGACGTGGAGCAAGATACGGTGACGCGGCAGGCCGTGCTGCTGGCGCTCGGGCGGTTGGGTGATGTGACGGCGATACCGTTGCTCGTGCGTGAGATCGAGTCGCCGAGCGCGCGCGAGGTATGCGTTCGGGAGGCGGCGCTCGCGCTCGGGCAGCTCAGCGGCCGCACCGATGGCGAGCACGGTGCCGGGGACGCGGTCGCCGCGCTGAAACGGCGTTACGCGAGCATCCCCGCCGAAGACACGGCGTACCGCGCGGACCTGCTGACCGCGATGGCCGGGGTTGGCGATGCGTCGTTCGTGGCGGAGTTCCAGGCGGCGGTGGACTCGGACGATGCGCGGCTGCTTCACCCGGCGGTGCGGGGGTTGGCGACGATCGGGGACCGTTCGCGGATGGCTCGGTTGCGTGTGCTGTTGGGGTACGGCGACGAGGTGGTTCGCGTGGCGGCGATCGACGCGGTGGGTCGTCTCGGGCGCGACGACGAGGACCTCGGGGGATTGTTGCAGCGGATGAACCCGGCGATCGAGCCGAGCGCGGTGGCGCGGGAGGCGGCGTGGGGTGCGTTCCGGGCGTTGGCGGGGTTGCGGCCGGTGGACAAGCAGATCGCGTGGGCGGCCCGGCTCCGCGATTTTCCCGGACGTGAGCTCGCGTACCTGTTGGCGTTGGAGGACACGGTGGCGGGGCGCAGCGGTGCGACGGCCGATCGCGAGGCGGTGCGTGATGCTGCTGCTGCGGCGCTGGTGGCGGATGGGCAGCACGTGGAGGCGGCCACGCGGCTGCGGGAGATCTATGCGGCGCGGACGGCGCGCGGGGACGCGACGGCGTTTGAGACGGGCCTGCGTCTGCTGGCGGCGGAGTTGCGGTCGCCGCCGGCGGGACGGCTCGCGGCGCTCGTGGATGCCTTGGCACGCGCGGCGCCGGACGATGCCGGGCGTGCGCGGGTCGTGGAGACGGTGGGGGCGTATCTCGACGCGGACGGTGACACGGCGGCGGTGGATCGCGTCCGCGCGGTGTTGGCGGAGCTGCGGGGCGTGGACGGCGGACCGCTCGGGGGGCGGTGGACGGCGCTCTTGGCGCGGGTTTCGGCGAGGCTCGACGCGGCGGACGAGGAGGTGGCGCCGGAGGCGGCTCCGGGGCCGTAGCCGGGTGCGCGGTCGGGCGGTCCGTCCGGCACAGGGGCCGGACGCTACACGTCTGGGTGGATCGGGGCGGGCCCCGAGCGGGTCGCCGGCGGGTGGTTGGCGGGTGATTGGCGCGTGGTTGGTGCGTGGTTGGCGGGTGGCTGGTGGGTGGTGCCGGAACGGGGCGTGACAACGGTGCGGATTTGTGTATACTGGGTGGTCTTAGTCTAACTGCGGGTGACCCCCGACCGGCACGGCGCGTGGGATAAGGTCCGTGCGCACCGCAACGGATCGGATGAGCGCCGCCGATACGAGCCCGGGATACACATATGGCCAAGAAAAGCAGACCTTCGGTGTTAAAGCGTCAGCGTGAGATCAAGAAGGCGGAACGGGCCGCCCAGAAGCGCGAGAAGCGGGCCCGCGCGAAGGAGCCCGGTTCGCCGCTCGCGACACCGGAGGACCTTGCGGCGTACGGGCTGCTTCCCGATCCGGCGCCCGAGCGTTCGGAACCCACCTGACCGCGTGACGTTCGGGCGTCACCGGCCCCACCTTGCATGCATCGGCCATTCGGCCGGTTTGCGTCGCCGTTCCGCGTGTGGTACGGGCTGCGCGTGTCCCCAGCGGTTTTGTTGCGACCCGAGTGGATCGATGGGTGACCGGACCGCGTCCGCGGGGCGGCGGATGGGGTTGGTCGGCGACGTTGGGGGGCACTGCGTTACGGTGGCGGTTGCGCCCGACGGGTGGCGCGACGTGTCGCGGGGTGCCGGCGTGGGACGGGCGTAGTGCGTCTTCACACCTGTTCGTGTGGGTTTGGCTACCGGCCGCTTCCTTACGGGCGCGGTTCGGTTCGGTGCAAGAACCCGCAAAACCACGTGTGACCATGCAGTAGGTTGTTGCGGGGTATGCGCGCGTTTGGGTCGCGGTTGCGGTACCTGTCTCGGGCGTTGGGTCGTCAGGCAAACACGACGGTCTTGTTGTTGCTCACGAGGATTTTGTCCTCGACGTGGTGACGTACGGCGGTGGCGAGTACGACGCGTTCGAGGTCTCGCCCCTTGCGGGCGAGGTCTTCGACGCCGTCGCGGTGGTCGACGTTGAGTGTGCGCTGGGCGATGATCGGTCCGTCGTCGAGCTTATCGGTGACGTAGTGGCTGGTCGCGCCGATGATCTTGACGCCTCGATCGTAGGCCTGTTGATAGGGTTTGGGTCCGGCGAACGCGGGGAGGAAGCCGTGGTGGATGTTGATGATGCGTTCCGAGAACGACGCGACGAAGTCGGGCGAGAGGATGCGCATGTACCGCGCGAGCACGACGAAATCCACATCGGTTTCCGCGAGTAGTTCGAGGGCGCGGTCTTCCGCACGGCGCCGTGTTTCCGGCGTTACCGGGATGTGGTGAAACGCGAGCCCGCACGCGTTCGCGGTGCCGCGCAGGTCGTCGTGGTTGCTGATGACGAGGGCGACGTCGACCGGGAGCTCCCCGGTCTTCCAACGCCAGAGCAGGTCGTTGAGGCAATGGCCCTCGCGGCTCACGAAGATTGCCATCCGCTTGATCTGATTGCCCCACGAGACGTGCCAGCGCATCGCGAATCGCTGTGCGATGGGTCCCCATGCCTGCAGGAACGTGTTCTTGTTGAGCGCGAAGCCGGCGAGGTCGATCTCGACACGCATGAAGAACTCGCCGTGTCGCGGGTCGGTGTGCTGGTCGGCCTCGAGGATGTTGCCGTTGTGGGCGGCGACGAATCCGGCCACGGCCGCGACGAGGCCGCGTGCGTCGGGGCAGGAGATCAGGAGCCTTGCGGTTTGGGTCGGCATGTGGTTTCACCGTTGCATTGGGCCAGGGACGCGTAGCAGCTCACGCGGCGGCGGGTCGCGTGGTGGTCGAAGGTCGGCGGCCCGACGCGAGGGCCGCGCCGCCCGTCGTTCCATCGAGACGGGCGAACCGAGCCGCGAGACCGGTTGTGTCGCGGCCAGCGCGATGTTCCTCAGTGTCGGGCGGGTGGCCGATCTCCGGAGCGGTGGGGGACACGAATCGGACCTGCTATGCGCGTCCCCCCCGGCTCAAGCCATGGGGCACCCGACCCGCAAGGTGACGCGTGGCGTAACACTAGAGTCCGACGGTGTTGTAGCCCGCGTCGACGTAGATGTTCTCGCCGGTGACGCCGCTGGCCAGGTCGCTGGCGAGGTAGACGGCGGTTTTGCCGACCTCGTCGGCGTCGATGTTGCGGCGGAGCGGCACCTTTTTCGACACCCATGAGAAGATTTCGTCGATGCCGCCGACGGCCATGGATGACAGCGTTCGGAGCGGACCGGCGCTGATCGTGTTGACCCGCACGCCGCGCTCGCCGAGTTCGGCCGCGAGGTACCGCGTGCACGCCTCGAGGGCGGCCTTCGCGACGCCCATGACGTTGTAGCCGGGTATCGCCTTTTCGCTGCCGTAGTATGTCATCGCGATGATCGAGCCCCCGTTGGGCATCATGTCGCGGGCTCGGCGCGCGATGGCGACGAGCGAATACGCCGAAATGTCGATGGCTTCGGCGAACGCATCGCGCGGCGTCTCGGCGAAGCGTCCGGGTTTCAAAAAGGTCCGGTCGGCGTATGCGATCGAATGCACGACGAAGTCGATCGCATCGAACCGGGACCGAACCGCGTCGAAGACGGCGTCGAGGTCGTCGTCACGCGCTACGTTGCACGGCAAGAGCCAGGGGTCCGGTCCGGCGACCTCCGCGAGCGCCTTGCGGACGCGGCGTTCGTTCTTTTCGCCGGGTAGATGCGGGAACCCGCACACCGCGCCGGCGTCGACGAATCGACCCGCGATGTGGCACGCGATGCTCCGATCGTTGGCGATCCCGAACACCAGCCCCTTTCGTCCATCGAGCAGTCCCATGGTACTCCTTTCGTGGTGCAGGCGTCTTCGTGGCGCATGCGTCGTGGCGCGCGTCTTGGCCGATGCGGTCGCCGCCCGTGCAGTGGCGACAAGGACTCACGCGCTCGAGCCTACATTGAAATGGATGTCGCGCGGTCGTCAAGTGCGCGATGGTGTTTCGGGCCCGGTCCGTGAGAGTTCGGGCGGGTGCTGGGGGCGGCGGCGCGGTCTAGCGGACGGGGACCGTGACATCGCCGAACCGTCGTTCGCGTCCGGCGAAGTCGCGGATCGCGTGGTTCAGGTCGGACTCTTCGAAGTCGGGCCAGAGCACGTCGGTGATGTGCAGCTCGGCGTAGCTGATCTGCCACAACAGGAAGTTGCTCAGGCGGCGCTCGTTGGCCGTGCGGATGAGGAGATCGGGGTCCGGCAGGCCGGCGGTGTAGAGCGACGCGGTGATGTGGTGCGCGTCGACGTCGTCCGGCGCGAGCGTGCCCGCGGCGACGTTGCGGGCGATGTTACGGACGGCGTCGACGAGTTCGTCGCGTGCGCCGTAGTTGAGCGCAAGGCAGAGGCACAGGCCGGTGTTGGCCCGGCTCATCGCGACGACGCGGTCCATCTCGGCGAGGACATCGTCGGGGAGTCCGGCGCGGCGTCCGATGTGGCGAAAGCGTACGTTGTTGTCCATGATCGTGGCGCGTTCGGCGACGAGGTAGCGGAGGTAGAGCTGCATGAGGAACGCGACTTCGTCATGCGGGCGCTTCCAGTTTTCGGTGCTGAAGCTGTAGAGCGTCAGCGCCTCGATCCCGAGCCTCGCGCAGTGCGTGACGATCGTGCGGACGGCCTTGGCGCCGCGCTCGTGCCCGAACACGCGCGGTCGCCCGACGCGTTTGGCCCACCGACCGTTCCCGTCCATGATGATCGCGATGTGTCGCGGGAGCCGCTCACGCGGGATGCCGAGCACGACCTGGGGATCGATGGGTCGTTGGGTCATGGGCCTGAATCCGCCGCGACGGGCGGGTATGGCGCGTCGGCGTCGCGCGCGGTGAGCGTGTGGGTGCGGTCGGGTCCGACGCTGACGAGCGACACGGTGGCGCCGATGAGCGTCTCCAAGCGTGCGACATACGCCCGCGCGGCGTGGGGGAGGTCGTCGAGGCGTTCGACCGATCGGAGGTCGTCCGACCAGCCGGGGAGGAACTCGAGGACCGGGACGGCGCGCTCGAGCCGCCCGGCGTCGGCGGGCGGCGTGGTGAGGATGTCGCCGTCGATGCGGTATGCCGTGCAGATGCCGACGCGGTCGAGGCCGCTCAGCGTATCGAGGTGCATGAGCGCGACGTCGGTGACACCGCCGAGGCGCGCGGTGTAGCGGCACGCGACGGCGTCGAACCATCCGCACCGCCGTGGCCTGCCGGTCGTGGTGCCGAACTCGCGGCCCTGCGTGCGGATCGTGTCGCCGATGTCGTCGGTGAGCTCGGTTACGAACGGTCCGGAACCGACGCGCGTGGCATACGCCTTGGTGACGCCGATGACGCGCCGGATGGTGGCGGCGGGGACACCCGCGCCGGCGGCGACACCGCCGGACCCTGTGCTGCTGGATGTGACGAACGGATACGTGCCGTGGTCGACGTCGAGCAGCATGCCGTTGGCGCCCTCGAACAGGGTGCGCCGACCGGCCTCGACGGCGGTATGGAGGAGCGTCGTGGTGTCGGTGATGTAGGGCCCGAGGCGGCGCCGCGCGGCGGCGATGTCGGCGAGCACGCGGTCCGGATCGAGCCCGCCGTCGTCGCCGTAGAGGCCCTGGAACATGGCCGTTTTCTCGGCGACGATGCGCCGGACGCGCTGTGTCAGGTCGGTGGCGGACACGACGTCGGAAAACCGTACGGCCATGGTCCGGCGCATTTTGTCGGCGTAGCAGGGACCGATACCGCGTGCGGTTGTACCGATGCGCCGCGCGGTGGTTGCGGCGTGTTCCGCGAGCCGATCCTCGATTTTGTGGTACGGGAGTACGAGATGGGCGCGGTCGCTGATTTTGAGGCGGTCGCCGACGTCGATGCCGCGTGCGGCGAGCGCGTCGAGCTCGTCGACCAGGCCGACCGGGTCGACCACGACACCAGGTCCGAGCACCGCGTCCATGTGGTCGTGGAGCGCCGCGGCGGGGAGGAGGTGCAGCGCGAACGTCTCGCACCCGGTGGAGACGGTGTGTCCGGCGTTCGCCCCGCCGTTGTAGCGGACGCCGACATGAAAGTACGGGCACA
>JBHHVO010000182.1:0-6900 GCA_046754365.1 Phycisphaerae bacterium
GGTGGGCGACGGAGACGCGTATCGATCGAGTCACATGTCCGTCCCCCACCCTTGCTGCGCAAGGATGGGGCACCCACGCACGCCTGAATTCGCCGACACGAACCGCCGCTTTCTCATAACCCGCTTGCGTGGCGCATCAGCGGGTCAGGTCAAAACATACGACGCGATCAAGATTCCGAGCGTACAACCGGCCGCGGTGCAGTACGGGAACTGTCCAACATCTACCGGAGAGGATGTCGGCGTTCATGGTTGGTGTAAAACCGTCCGGGGACGCCGCGCCGATCTGTAATTGACCCTGGCCGGAAAGGTAGATGAGCTTGCCGTCCGCCACGACCACCGTGCCGTGCTTCTCCCTCGGGATGGTCCACTTCGAGTCGCCGCTACGCCACGCCACGCACTTGAGCGCCTTTTCGTCGCTCGCATAGAGATACTCGTCGTAGAGCACCGGTGATTGAAACTTATTCCGCAGCGCCTTGCCCTGCCACACGGTATCGGCCGCGAGGCGGTCGCCGTCGGTGCGGAGCTTGAGCAGGATGCATCCGTGGCCATACCCCGAGGAGAACAGGAGGTGGCCGTCGTGGTAGATCGGCGACGCGGCGTTGACCTTCCAGTCGGTCTGCCACTTCATGCGCCAGGCTTCCCTGCCGGTGTCGGCCACGACGATGAGCGCCGCATCACCCATGAACCCCGCGATGTACCGCCGGCCGTTGAACGTGAAAGGGTAGGGCGTGGCATAGCCGGGCGGGTCGTCTCCGGTCTTCCAGACGACATCGCCGGTCTTCTTATGGAATGCGACTAGGGAACCATCGCCCCGGCCGGCGGCGGCAACGGCCAGATTGCCTTCGATGAGCATGGATCCGCTGTAACCCCAGTACGGGGCGTGGTTGAGCTGCGTCCGCCAGACGTCCTTGCCCGTGGCCGCGTCGACGCACAACACGGTTCCATGGCCACCGACGATGTAGACCAGGCCGTCGCTTACCGTCGGCGTCGCGCGCGTGCCCGATCCGTTGCTGTCGTTGAACGCCCGCTCGAACGGCCGTTGCCAGATTACGTCGCCGGTGTCGGCGTGGAGGCAGAAGAGCACCTGCTGCTCGTCCTTGGTCCCGCATGTGTAAACGTGATCGCCGACGCACGCGAACGAGCTGTACCCGCTGCCGATATTGCGGTCCCACAGCATCGAGAGCGGCTCGGTGCGTACGGCTTTGATGCCGGTCTCGCGACTGATGCCGTCGTGCAGCGGCCCGCGAAAGTTCGGCCAGTCCGCGACAGCGACGCCGCAGCAAGACAGCCACGCGATGAGCGTGACCGTGCCACCGGTGCGACACCGCGCGATGTGCGCTCGTGTTGTCATTGACGTCATCCGTTTGTGCCCAAAGGCGTTGCGGCTCCGGTTCGCGGCCCACCGCCGACGACTCCGCCCGCCAAGACTCTACCACGTCGCACACGTCCTTGACAACACCGGCGTCGCCCGGTCCGTGCGCGAGGGTGCGTGACCATTCCGGCAGCCCCGATCAGAGCCCCAAGCGTAAGCGCGGGGTATCACCGATGCTCGTCCTGTAGGGCAGGTGGTTGACCTGCCCTACCTGGAGTTGCACATGGCGTTCGGACGCCACGGATTGGTGCGGCGCAACGGTCGCGGCCATGCGTGCCCGGATCGCGACATCCGGAGGAGATCGGGCGGACGTGCGCCGCCGTGCAACGTAGCGCTGCGGCGATGTGTATAAGGCGTTCGATGGGATCGCGCACCGACCGATATGGCGACGCGATGCGGATCGTGCTGTCGGCTGGTATGGATTCTGGACTGTTTCGTTTGCGTGTGGACGCGCGAGTAGCGACACGCGCAGCGCGGCGTGCAGGGACTCACCGTCGGCGCCACGGGCGGGGCCTGCACGCAGCGCACCGGTTCCACAGCCGGCAAGTCTTATGTCGAGGCGAACGGGCGCGGTATGTGGATCGCACATGACAAACCATGGTCGTGGTTAGCGCCACCAACTACGGAGAAGAGACAATGAAGAAACACAATTACCTACAATGCAGCATGCTGTTGGTGGCGCTCATGGCGCCACTATGTTGGGCGGCGCAGAAAGATGCGCCGGAAGCATTCGTGACAAAGGTTCTTAAGCTTGAGCGCGCAAGTGCCGAGGGCATCACCGAGGTACTCAACGCGTTAGACTTGCACGTCAGCGCGGCGCAGACACGGGGGCGAGTCGTAGTCCACGGCCGTTCAAAGAGCGTCGCCGCGGCCGTGTCGCTTGTGAAGGAACTCGACGCGCCCACGTCCGCGTCCTACGCCGTCCCGGCGGGTCAGGAACACGCAGTGGAGGCGGTAGTGACCGAGGTTCTTACGCTTCAGCGCGCATCCGCTAGGGACATCGTCAGTGTACTCTTCGAGATGCGCTTGGGCGTTCAGGTGTTGTCGACGAGGGAGAAGATCGTAGTCCGCGGCCTGCCCGACGCCGTCGCCGCGGCTGTGTCGCTCGTGAAGGAACTCGACGCGCCCGCGCCGGCATCGGATGCCGTGCCGGACGGTGCGTTAGAAAGTGCGCTGCTTACGTTGCAGTTCCAATTCATCCGCGCGGGCCGCGGCGCCGCATCCGGCGGATCGGCGTCGGACCTGCCGGGCGCGCCGGCCGAAGTCCGCACTGCACTGGCGGAGCGGGGGTTCCGTGAGACCGGCGTCCTGGGGACCGTGGTGGTCGCGGTCGAGGGGGCGTCGACGTTCATTGGCCGATCGGCGGTGAGACGTCGGGGGTCCAAGCGCCCCGCCCCGCCGAGCAGGGAGGCGGGGGCGTCGTTCCATAGCGAATCGACAGTTCGACGCTCGAAGGACGATGCGGTCGCCGAGGAGCTGACGTTCCTGGTCTACGGCAGCGCCCACATCGAGCACGACGGGCGGCAAGCTGGCGTACGGATCGTTGCCGAGGTCAGCGGGTCGTATGCTTCCCACCCAGACCGGGCTGACATCAACTTCGAGATCAACACGTCGCTCGTGGCCGAACTGGGGCGGTACGTTGTTGTCGCGGCGACGCCGAGCTCGACCGCGGACGGCGACGCCATCGCGCTGGTTGTGCGCGTTACGCGTGACGACACCCCCGCAACAGAACACGGCGGGTGATAGGACGGTGGCCGGGCGTCGCGCGACGGTGCGCGGCGCCTCGGCACCATGCGCCGGTCCGCAGTGCCACCCGTCATACGAAGCGTCGCGCGTGTGGGAGCCGATAATCGCCTGAACCAGGACCGCAACGCGGTCGATATCGCGTGGGGGAGGCGTCGGGCGCGTCGGGACGGCGCGCCGCTGTTGGCTTCAACGTGGCTCATCGCGCTCCACGATGCGTCGCCTTGCGGCTGACATGCCTGCCCGATGGATACGTTTCGTATGGGTGACGACCGCGTTGCGTCTCGGCATGACCGTCGGCGATGGCTTTGCGTGGCGTATGCGTTTCCACCGATCAACCGCAGTGGCACGCACCGCACGCTGGGTTTCGTGCGTCATGTGTCTCGCGCCGGGTGGGACGCCGACGTCGTGACGGTCGAGCCCGGCGATGAACCGTGCGATGCGTCGCTGGCGGCGCTCGTGCCGCCGGATACGCGCGTCCTGCGGGCACCGTGTGTGGACATCATCGAACGCACGAAACGGATGCTCGGGATGTTCGGCACGGTGGACGTTCGAGATCGCCCACGTGTCGATGCGGGCGTGTGCGCCGTCTGCCACACCCATCAAAACACGGGGCACGCGTGCGAGCACGACATGCGCGTTGCAGCCGGCCGCGGTCACAGCACGGCTCGCTCGCACGGTCTGCGCGCCGTGCCGCGTGTAACGCTCCGCACCGTGCCGGACCTCTTGACCCGCCTCATGACGACGCCGGACCCGCATGTCGGATGGATACCGCCGGCGATCCGGCGAGCGCTCGGTGCGATCCGGCGGGCGCGACCGGACGTGATCTATTCGACGTCCCCGTCGTTGAGTGCGCACGTCGTCGCGCTCGTGGCGAGCCGGTGGAGCGGCGTGCCTTGGGTCGCGGATTTTCGTGATCCGTGGGGCGGCAATCCGTTTCGCCCGGTGACGCATCGCGCCGTGGCGCGGTGGGACGCGTGGCTTGAGCGCCATGTCGTCCACGGGGCGGCGCACATCGTGTGCACGACGCCGACGATGCGTGATCTGCTGTGCCGACGATTCCCGTCCGCCAGCGGCAAGACTACGGTGATCCCGAACGGTTTCGACGCGGAGCTTGTTGAGGGTCTGGCGCCGCGGCGCGTGACAACCCGTGACGTCTTCGCGCTCGTCCATTCTGGTCAGTTCTATGGACCGCGCAGCCCGCATGTGTGGTTTCGGGCGCTGCGCCGCGCGCGACAACGGGATCCGGCGGCTGCCGGCAACATGCGCATGGTCCTCGTCGGCAGCACGGATTATGACGGCCGGCCGCTCACCGACATCGCCGCCGCCGCCGGTGTCGCGGATTGCGTGGATGTCGTGGGCCCCCGGCGTCACGCGGACGCCCTGGCGATCGCGGGCGGGGCTGACGCCGTCATGCTCGGAGGCGTGGCCGGGGACGGCGGGTCGTTGCAGGTCCCCAACAAGCTGTTCGAGTACATCGCCATGCGCCGGCCGATCCTTGCGGCCGTGGCGCCGGAGAGCCCTGTCATCGGCATCCTTGGCGCGTGCCGCGCCGAGGCCGTCGTATGCGCCCCCGACGACGACGTCGGGCTCGCGGACGGCATGATCCGACTCGCGCGGGGCGTACCGTTTGGCGTAAGCGACGCGTGGTCCGGCGTGGGGAACTTCCGGCGTGAGGTGGGCGCGTCTGCGCTGGCCGACATCTTCGAACGCGTCACCGCCCCGGCGTGCCATATGAATCGTGCCGGGGACGGGGCGCCGCCGGCGGTCCGGCGGCGCCCGGCGCCCGCCGGTCGGCCTCGGGCAGCGGCGTGCGCGGCCGCGACCCGCGCTCCGGCGCCGCGGCCGAGCGTTCCTGTGTCGGTCATCATGACGGTGCGCGACGACGTGGCCGGGTTGGAGACGGTTCTCGAAAGCCTCGGCCGACAGACACGGCCGCCGGATGACATCGTGATCGTCGACGGCGGGTCGGATGCGGCGGCGCTGGCCCGGATGCGCGCACTGGTGCGACGCTACGCCGGTGCGCGGCTGATCACCGGGCGTCCGTGCAACATTGCCGAGGGTCGCAACCGCGCGATCGCGGCCGCGCGGCACGACGTCATCGCATGCATCGACGCGGGGTGTCGGGCGGATGCCGATTGGCTTGCACGGATTACAGCGCCGTTTTCGGAAGAGCACGTCGATTGCGTCGGCGGCGTGTATACGATCGAGCCGCGCGGCCGGTTCGAACGCGTCGTCGGTCTCTTGACGATGCCGGGGCAGCTCATGCCCCTGGATCCGCAGCGGTTCAACCCGAGCGCGCGGTCGATGGCGTTTCGCCGGGGCGTGTGGCGATCGGCCGGTGGGTTTCCGGAGTGGCTCTACACGGCGGAGGACACGCTGTTCGACCTGCGGCTACGATCCATGCGGCCGCCGGTGCGGTATGTTGTTGCTCGGGACGCGGTGGTGGCGTGGCGGCCAAGGACGACGCTGCGGGGCGTCTTCCGGCAGTTTTACGGGTATGCGCGAGGCAGCGCGCACATCGGGCGCGGCACCGCGTCACATCGGTATACGACGCTCCGGTACGTCGCGGCGTGTGTATGGACCGCCGCGGCGGTCGTCGGCTGGGCGACCACCGCACGGGCGATGGGGTGGGTCGCGGCGGCGGTCGTCGCGGGGGTCTTGGCTCGACCGCACATGCACGCGGCTTGGGTGATTGCGCGGCGGTACGGCGGATGGGTTGACTTTGTGACGGCGGTGGGCGTCGGCGAGTGGGTCGCGTTGGCCCGCTGGTTCGGTCACCGTCGCGGTCGACGCGACCGCCGGCGAGCACCTGAACGGTATGTCGGGCGCCTCGTCGCGTATGTCGGCGCCGCGTCGGTGGACGGCCCGATACCGCCGTGGGCGCCGGGACACACGCCCGGGTTGCGTGTGTCGTCTTTGTCCGGTGCAGCACCGTCCGGCAGTGCCGACCGCACCGCCGCTGTGGACCGCAGTGCTTCGCGATTTGCGGAGCGTACACCCGCGGACCGCCATCGGGCCGCGCCGCTGGTCACGTAGGCGGTGAGCGCGGCCGCGGTATGTAGAGCGCGGAACCTACCCGGTTGTTGCCGGGCGGCGGGGCCCGGCCGCGGTGTCAATCGCCGCGCTTTCGGCCGGCGGCGTCATCCTTGAGCACCCGCTCGATGGCCTTGATCAAGTCTTCGCCGCGAAGGTTCTTCGCGCGGATGACGCCGTGGCGATCGAGCACGAAGTCCGCCGGCAGCGCTTGGACGTTCCAGAGCTCGCCCGTGGGGTTGAGACGCCCGGCCTTGTCCCAGAGCACGATCCCGGGGACGCTGTGCTTTTTGACGAACCTCGCGAGCTCCTCGCGGCTGTCATCCAACGAAACACTGAGAATCCGAAACGGTTTGCCCTTAAGCCGCGACACGGCGGCCTTGAGGTGAGGGACCTCACCTCGGCACGGTCCTCACCACGTCGCCCAATAGTGCAGCAACACGACGTTACCCCTGAGTGACGAAAGCGACACCGTCTTCTTGTCGTCGAACGTCTTGCCCGTGAAGTCGGGGGCGACCATGCCGATCTGGAGGTGGTCGATCTCGAACATCATGCCCCTGGCCATGGCGGCGAGATCGCTTTTCGGGGCCACCTTGATCACCTGTTCGAACGCGGCCTTGGCGCGGGGTAACCGGTGCAGCTCCATGAGGACCTGTCCGGACGCAAACAGCGACGCGGCCTTCGTGTCACGGTTGCGCGTCGCGCCGGTGAGTCGCTCGAGACCCTTCGCCCACGCCTCGGGCGAGCCG
>JBHHVO010000183.1:0-6894 GCA_046754365.1 Phycisphaerae bacterium
CCGGGGGCAGAGGGTCAGCGGGAGCTTCGCCGTCCCTGCGTGGGTTCGCGCGGCTCTTCATGCCCGGGCGACGGGACGGCGCGCCGGGCGCTTGGCGCGGCGTGGCGTGGGATTGCAAGTGTTTGCAGATAGGGAGTTTGTGTTGTCCCGATAACGGGAGTGTGGTACACTCGTGTTTGCGCGGGTGTGGGCGGTATGGGGGTGCGTTGCTCGGTGACCGGTATGGCACGCCCGCATCCCCGCCGGGTTGGGTCTTGGCATAAGGTCTTGGCATATGGAAGGGTCTCACTGATGACGACAACGCTGAGTTCCGCGTCTCCGGGCAAGACGACGTCGGTCACGGCGGGCGCGGACTATGTGGGGGCTTCGAGCGGTGGTCGGCCTTGGGTGCTGATCGCACTGGCCGGTGCCATCGTGGTCGCCGGGGCGGGGGCCGGCGGATGGAAACTGCTCTCTTTGGCGCGGACGGCCCGGGAGGTCACGAACGTGTCGCGGTTCACGCTCGAGCCGCGTTCGTTCGAGGTCGTGCTGGAGGAAAAGGGCGAGCTTAAGGCGGCGAAGTCGACGGACATCAAGTGCGAGGTGGAGGGCCGCGCGACGATCATCTCGCTCATCGCCGAGGGGAGCGTCGTGGAAACCGGCGACCTGCTCGTGGAACTCGCGAGTGACCAGATCGACGAGCGGATCGTGTCGGAAGAGCTGAAAGAGTCGAACGCCGAGACTGCGTACAGCTCGGCCGTTATCGAACTCGAGATTCAACGAGACCGGAACGCAAGCGACATCCGCAAGGCGGAGCTCAACGTGGAACTCAAGAAGGTCGCGCTCGACAAGTACCTCAAGGGCGACTGGACGCAGCAGCTTCGCGATGCGGAAATCGCGATCGAAGAGGCCAACATCAACTACAAGCGCCGCGAGGAGGATCGCAACGCGTACAAGGAAATGCACGAGAAGGGTTACGTCACGAAGACGCAGTTCGAGGAGAAGGATTTCGCATTCCAGAAGGCCGAATGGGACCGGGAGAAGGCGAAACAGGCGCTGCACGCACTTACGGAATACACCCATAAGGTGGACGTGAAACAGCGGCAGTCCGACTACGATGAGGCGCTGAAAGAGGCCGAACGGATCCGGAAGAACGCTCAGGCGGAGGAGGACAAGAAGGTCGCCGCGCTCGACGCCCGCGCGAAGGAACTCGCGCTGACGCGCGAGAAGCTCGCGAAGCTGCGTGCCCAGAAGGAGAAATGCCGGATCACCGCGCCGACGCCTGGTTTTGTCGTCTACTACGGCGGTGGCGGCGGCATGCACTTCATGGGGTCTGACAACCAGATCAAAGAGGGCGCGAGCGTGCATGAGCGGCAGGTGCTCATGTCGCTACCGGACACGTCGCGCATGCACGTGGTTGTGCGCGTGCACGAGGCGAAGATGGACAAGCTCGCGGTGGGGCAGGACGTCACCGTTGAGGTCGAGGGCCTGCCGGACCGGCGGTTCACCGGCAAAGTGGCGAAAATCGCGATGCTCGCCGATACCCAGAATCGCTGGATCAACCCGGACCTCAAGGAATACGAGACGGAAATCGAACTGGATCCGACGGACGCACCGCTCAAACCCGGCACGACCGCGCATGTCAAGGTCCATGTCGCCGATGTCGAGCATGCGCTCGCGGTGCCGGTGCAGTCCATCTTCAGCAAGGGCGGGCGCCGGTACGTGTTCCGCGACCGCAACGGCATGATTGAGCCGGTCGAGGTCAAGCTCGGCGTCACGAGCACGGAATGGGCGGAGATCGTCGACGGACTCGAGCCGCGAGACCAGATACTGCTCGCGGTCGCCGATGACCTGAAACGCGACATCCCGGATGCCGCACCCGACGCGAGGTCCCATCCGTCGCGCGCCGGCATGCGTCGCTCGATGGGGGGCGCCGCACCGCGAGGCTACGGGCGCCGGCCAGCCGGTATGCAACGTCGCCCGGCCAGCGCCGGTGCCAACCGGCAAACCGGCGCGGGCCACGGCGGCCCGCCGCGCGGCCGGTCCGGCGACCACACGGCCGGGCGTCGCGGTCCCGAACGTGGCAGCGGCCACACCACGGGTGCCCGCGACGAAACCAACAAGACCCCTTAGTGCCCGGCGTGCGTCGGTGGCGAGGCGATCGGCAGCGCCGTCCACGACGCACGCGACCCGGCCACAGCGGCCGCCTCGGGCCGCCGAACCGGTCGATTCACGCCGCCGTGCGTAACGGAGCCGCGACGCGTATGCAGATTGCATCGTTCCAACACATGGGGAAGGTCTACGGCAAACCCGGGACTGAGATTTGCGTGGAGGCGCTGCGCGATGTGTCGATCGACATGGTCGAGGGGGAGTCCGTCGCGATCTGCGGCGCGAGTGGATCCGGCAAGAGCACGTTGATGAACATCATCGGGTGCCTCGACCGGCCAACGAGCGGGCGGTATGTCCTCGGCGACACCGACGTCGCACGGCTCGACGACGACGCCCTGTCGGAAATCCGCGGACGTAAGATCGGGTTCGTGTTCCAGAACTTCAACCTGATCCAGCAGCTCACCGTGCTCGAAAACCTCGAGATCCCGCTGTTTTACCAGGGATGCCCCGTCCACCTCCGCCGGAAACGTGCGCTGGAGCTGGCCGAACAGGTCGACCTCGCGGACCGGTGCGGGCACCGGCCGAGCCAGCTATCCGGAGGCCAGCAACAGCGTGTCGCGATCGCGCGGGCGCTGATCAACGATCCGCTCATCATTCTCGCCGACGAGCCGACCGGGAACCTCGACTCGACGACCGGCGACATGATCCTCGGCATTTTCGACGAACTTCACCGGAAAGGGCGCACGGTCGTGATGGTGACGCATGAGTCCGACGTCGCCCGGCGGTGCGACCGGATCATCACGCTCCGGGACGGCGCCGTCCTGAGCGATACGCGGCACGACACGGCCGACACCGCAGCGCCGGCCCCGCTCGGCGACACGCACACCGCGGCGTCATCCTGACCGTTGGCGTGACGGTCCGCAGTGGGACGTGACGCTTCCGCGGCTCGGGCGTGCCGCCGCCAACGGGGCGACGTCCCGCGGTCGGTGTCCGCGATCCCGTCCCGGGTCGTCGGTCCGCTGAGCCGTACCGCCGTGTGAACACGAGGTGGTAGGGCAGGCGGGCCATCGGCGTGGATCCGTTAACGCGTAACGAGAAAAATGCCGAAAAAGAGTGCTCGCGGACTACCCATAATACGCAAATGGTGTATACTTCCTAAAATGTCCATTTTAACGAAGGACGGACGGCGCGTTGCCGTCCATCGTCCAACCCCCTACGGAGCAGAAGCATGGCCAGGACCGAGATGACGATCGACCGCGTGTGGAAGCGCTACCTTCGGACGCGCAGTGTTGAGCTGCGGAATCAGCTCGTGGTGCATTACGCCGGGCAGGTTCACACGCACGCCGCGAGGCTGTCGCGGAAGCTGCCCGCACAGATTTCGTACGACGAGATCTGTAGCGCTGCGTTTGACGGGCTCATCGAAGCGGTGGAGGCGTACGACCCGGACCGCAAGGCGAAGTTTGAGACGTTCTGCCAGCAGCGTATCTCCGGTGCGGTGATGGACTGGCTGCGCAGTCTGGATCCCCAAAGCCGGACGGTCCGGACGTTCGAGAAGCGCTGCATGATGGCCCGCGAGGCGCTGGGTCTCGACGCGGATTTCTCGCCGACGCAGCAGGAGGTCGCGGAGCGGCTGGACATGAGCTATGCGCGATATGACTACCTGTGCCGGCTGTCACAGCTTGGCAAGGAGGTTCACTTCAGCGCGATGGAGCCACCGGACGAGCGTCGCTCGCAGGGCGCGAACCACACGTGGGACATCTGCGACACGCGATCGGAGGACCCGGCCGTGCAGGTGTCGCGGGAGTTGCTCACGCGTCACATCACGCGCGGGCTGGCGCGGGAGGAGCGGCTCGTGCTCATGCTGTACTACTTCGAAGAAATGACGATGGCGGAGATCGGCTCGGTGCTGACCCTCTCGGAGTCGCGCGTGAGCCAGATCCACAAAGAGATCCTGCAGCGGCTGCGGCAGCGGTTCGGATCGACGCTGTCGGAGGAACTCGTGGCGTAGCCACAGCGGTCGCGGCCAGCCGCGCTGGACCTCGCTCGCGCAGCCGATTGTGAATCATGAATCGACCGGGGCGAGCCCCCGGGCCGGCGCCCCGCGGTCGCCCCCCGCGGGGTGGGGTGACAAAAACCCCCGGGCCCCCCCCCCCGCGCTTGTTGTGTACACAAAACCGCCCGGCAAGCGCCGGGCGGTTCACATGAGGCCGGGGCATCACCCCTCGTGTCTTCTGCGGACCTTGGGCCTGCCGTCTTCCAAACTCGGTGGGGTCCGCCGTGCGGACCGTCTCGTCCAGCGTGTTCGCCTGCGATGGTCCGCAGCACGGACCCTACCCGGCTCGCGCAGGTCGGGCGATGCCGTCAAGTGCTCGGGACGGCACTTGCAGATCGGCGACCGGTGCGAGCGGGGCGGTGCGTATAGCGTTGCCGGTGTGTAGACCGGCCGGTACGATCGCGCGGATGAGCCGTACGATCTACCTCCGGGTCGCGTATGACGGCACGGAGTTCCACGGGTGGCAGCGGCAGCCGGGGCTTCGGACGGTTCAGGGGGTCCTGGAGGCATCGGCGCGGCGCGTGACGCGGCATGACCTGGAGCTGGTCGGGAGCGGCCGGACGGACGCGGGGGTTCATGCGTCCGGGCAGGTGGCGAGCTTCGTGACGACGTGTGCGATGCCGGTGGCGGCGCTGCGTCAGGCGCTGGGTGCACGGCTTCCGGACGACATGTCGGTCGTCGCGGCGCACGAGGTTGATCCGGGGTTTCACGCGACGCGGAGCGCGGTGTCGAAGCTCTACACTTACCGTGTGTACAACACGCCGGCGCGACCCGTGCAGCGTCTTGTCCAACGGTATACATACCATTGCTGGCATCGGTTGGACGTGGCCCGGCTGCGGCGCGCGGCGGCGCACATGATCGGCGAGATGGACTTCAGCGCGCTGGCGTCGAAGGGGCGGCCGCGCGAGACGATGGTGCGCACGGTGTACCGCTGCGACGTCGAACGGTTCGGGAACGAGGTGCGTATCAGTGTGGAGGGGAGCGGCTTCCTGTACAACCAGGTGCGCAACATGGTGGGGACGCTGCTGGAGGTCGGCCGGGGCCGATGGGCGCCGGACCACGTCCGGGAGATTCTCGCGACCCGCGATCGTGCCCACGCGGGGCCGACGGCGCCGGCGCGCGGGTTGTGCCTGCGGTGGGTGCGGTATCCAGGCCGGTTGCTTGCGGCGCCGCGTCGCGGTTGACGCGGGTCACCGGCGGTCTGGGCACCACGCGTGTCGGGGGGGCGGCGGAGGCGCCGTTGAACCGGGTCGGTGAGCCGACCGACGCGATCGGTGCGTTCGTCCAGCCGCGGGCGGTCGGCTCGACACACCCCGTCCGCTGGGGGCATGCGGTCGTGCCGTCCGCTGGGGACATGCGGGCGTGTTCCGACGCGGGCGTGGCTTGCGCCGGGCCGCGTAGTGGTGTGCGACTGGTTCGGCACATGAAGATCTGCCACGTCATCACACGGCTCATCGTGGGCGGTGCCCAAGAAAACACGGTCCTGACGTGTCGCGGTCTCGTGGAGCGTGGTCACGATGTGACGCTGGTGGCGGGTCCGGAGACCGGGCCGGAGGGTTCGCTCTGGCCCGAGGCCCGGGAGACCGGATGCGACATCGTGACGTTGGACTCACTCCGTCGGGCGGTGGCGCCGGTGCGGGATCGTCGGGCACATCGGGAACTGGTCGAGGTTTTCCACCGCGTCCGGCCGGACGTGGTGCATACGCACAGCAGCAAGGCGGGCATCCTGGGCCGGTGGGCGGCGGCGTCGGCGGGCGTGCCGGTGGTGATCCATACGATCCATGGGATGAGCTTCAACCGGACACAGCACGCGCCGGCGTATGCCGTGTATCGTGGGTTGGAGCGGTGGGCGGCGCGGTATACGACGGCGTTTGTGACGGTCGCGGATGCGATGATCGAGCAGGCGGTCCGGGCCGGCGTCGCGGGGCGCGGACGGTTCACGACGATCCGATCGGGCATCGAGACGGATGCGTTCCGGCCGGATGCGGCGGCGCGACGGCGGACCCGCGGTGCGTGGGGGGTGGCGGAGGACGAGATCGTCGTGGTGACGGTAGCGCGTCTCTTCGAGGACAAGGGTTACGAGGCGATTATCGCGGCGATGCCGGAGATCGTCGGGCGGGTGCCGCGCGTGCGGTTCGTGTGGATCGGGGACGGCGCGCGGCGGGACGAGTATGCGGCGTGGCTGGCGGCGCTGGGTCTGGCAGACCGCGTACATATGGCGGGGCTGGTGGCACCGCTGGAGGTGGCGGCGCTGCTCAACGGTGGTGACATCGTGTTGCACGCGTCCCGTTGGGAGGGGCTGCCGCGGGCGATCGTGCAGGGGCTGCTCACGGGGCTACCGGCGGTGAGCTTCGACAACGACGGCGCCGGCGAGGTTGTCGTGCCGGACGAGACCGGCATGCTCGTGCCGCTTGGTGACATCGATGGTCTTGCTGAGGCCGTCGTCTCGCTGGCGTGCGACGCGGATCGCCGCCGTCGGCTCGGTCGTCGCGGGCGGGCGCGGTGTCTGGCGATGTTCGACTGGCGGGGGATGGTGGATCGGCTCGAGTCGCTTTATGACCGGTGTGTGGCGTCCCACGCGCCGGCCGCGGCGGCGTTGTAGCGATGCCGAGGGCGCGGCGGACGCCGTGTCCCCCCTTCAGACCGCGGCCCTGTGCAGCAATCGCATGGGGAACGAGACGGTGCGTGGCGTGCCTGGTGTCAGGGCTTTGATGTCGGCCGGCGCGGGGCTCCCGGATTCGAGCGGATCGCGT
>JBHHVO010000184.1:0-6885 GCA_046754365.1 Phycisphaerae bacterium
CGCCCGCCCGCCGCGACCCCGGGGGCGGTGTCACCTGCTCCGAAGGCGTCGCGTGCGCGCTCGGGGGGCGGGATGGGGAAGGCGCCGTTTATCTGGGGGACGGGTCGCCGCAAGACGGCGGTCGCGCGCGTCCGGATCCGGCGCGGTGACGGCAAGTTCATCATCAACAAGCGGTCGCTGGATGACTACTTCCGGGTCGACAAGGACCGGCTGGCGGCGCGCCGCCCGCTGGCGGTGGCGGAGGTCGGCAAGGGCTACGATGTGTTCGTCAACGTCAGGGGCGGCGGGATGACCGGGCAGGCTGGCGCGGTGATGCTCGGGCTCGCGCGGGCGCTCGCGAAAGCGGACGACGGGCTCACCCCGAAGCTCCGCGAGAACAAGCTCATGACACGTGACCCGCGGAAGGTCGAGCGGAAGAAGTACGGGCGGCGCGGGGCGCGGCGGAGCTTTCAATTCTCGAAGCGTTGATCGGTCGACGACCGGCGTGGCCGCGAGCCGGCCCGGGGGTGCGTCGAACGGTGTGGGCGCCGGATTCCGCGGGGTGGGTGTGCGCGAGATAGCACGCGGCGTGCGCGCCGCATGACGCAAGTCGTTTGAGCAGATGGTTTCGCCGAGCAGATCTTTTCGCGGGGGCGGGGCGGCAGTGCTTGTCGTGGGGTTCCCCTGAGGCTCCCGGCGGCTGTCACGGCCGTCGCGATCGTGCATGCTTGTCGACAAGTGCGGGATCACGTATCGCGCGGTTCAGCGTCGGGCGGGGGTGGGTGTATGCCGATGCGGAGGAACCCGTCGAGGACGGCTCCGGCGTCTATGTGCAGGCTCGCGGCTTGTACGTCGCCGCGCAGGGCGCCGGTCTTGGTTACGCGGACGCGACGGCGGGCGATGACGGTCCCCTGGAGCCTGCCTTTGACGGTGACGTTCCCGGCCATGACCGGCGCTACGATGTGGCCGGTTTTTTCGACGGTGATGTCGCCGCACGTGAACATCTCGCGGACGGCGTGGTAGCTTTTGATCTTGTAGTTTTCGAGAATGAGCCGCTTCTTGCAGTGCGGGCAGAACACGGACATAGCCCGTCGACCGACATGGGTCGGGCGGGCACAATGCGTACAGTACACGAGCCTGCCCGCAGGCGACCGCTTTGTTGACACCGACGGCATGGGGCGTTTTCCACCTCGGCCGGCGGTACGAACGCACCCCCCGCGTTTGCGGCGCGCGTCGCCGCCACGTAACGCACCGGGCACCGCCGGACGCGGGTTCATCCGCGCGAACCGGACCGTCGCTATCCGCCCGCGGTATGTGGGCGGATCACAGGCCGGTCGCGATGGGCGTGGGGCGCAATGGGCGCCCGGCCCGATCGGCGGTTCCCGGATGGATCATACCCCGACGCAACCGCCCGGTCCGGGATCGGGCGATGCGCGGTGACGACCGTCGGGGCGTCAAGCCCCCGCCCGCGCGGGGCGAACGGCGTCCGCCGTTATTTGGCGCCGACACCGACCGGCTTCGGTTTGCCGGTGTGGATCGGTGTGGCGGTCGTGGCACTCGTCTTTGTGCCGCGCGGTGTGAGCCCGTCGGCCTTGCCGTTGACGCCGACCATACAACGGCCGATGAGGACGGCGCCCTCGGCGACCTCGAGGCGCGCGGTCTGGAGGTCGCCCTCGAGCCTTGCGGACGAGGCCAACTGGACCTTGCCGTTTGTGGTGAGATTGCCCTTGACGTGCCCCTCGATCTGGACGTTGCTGGCCTTGACGTTGCCGTTGAGCTTGGCGCCCTCGGCGATGACGAGCTGGCCTTTACTCTCGATTTCGCCTTCGAAGGTTCCGAGCAGGCGTACGCCCTTTTCGAAGGTGAGCTCGCCCTTGAAGACGGCGTCCGCACCGATGGTTGTTGGAAACTCTGCGTTGGTATCGGCCATCCGGGCCCTCCTTTGTGTGTTTGACCAGGCTCGCCTGCCCAGCCCCCGTCCCCGGTGGGCGGCATTCGAAGCCGGGATTATAGCGAGCCGGCGGTCGACCGCAATACGCGGCCGGTGAGAAACGGTCCGCCGGGTCCGTGACACCTCCGGCGGTCCAGTGGTCGGGACACCGGGGGGCGCCGGGATGCTACGCCGAACGGAATCGGAGCCTCGGGCGCCGGCAAGCAGGTGCTCTGGTGCGACGCTTACCTCGGTGATACCCAGCGCTTACGCTTCGGGCTCGGATCAGGGACGCCGGAAACGGGACGCACGACGCGTGGCCGGGTGCGCCGGTCGTGCCTGGTCGGGCGTGGCGTGATGGGTTGGGTCGTACGCACCCGCGGGCGGAAGCGGCCGGGTCCATCGCGGCAAGACCGACTTTTCTCCGGCGGCTGGCTCACGGTCGCGGCTCGGCGGAGCGGGCCATTGGTGGGTGCGCAGGCACTACGGCCCGCGGCTGGTGGGTGGGTGGTCGGGTGTGCGTGCGTCGGCGAGTACGTCGGCGATCGTGTAGAGGCCGGGCGGTCGGCGGACGACCCACGACGCGGCCCGGAGCGCGCCCGCGGCGAACGGCTCGCGTGACTGGGCGTTGTGGGTGAGCGTGAGCGTCTCACCGGGTCCGCTGAAGTGGACCTCGTGGCGACCGACGACGTCGCCCATGCGTACGGCGTGAACGCCGATCTGCCGGTCGGGTCGCGGGCCCGTCGTGCCGCGCCGCCCGAAGACGGCGTCGTGCTCGGGCGACCGCCCGGTGTGCGCTGCGATCTCGTCGAGCAGGGTCAGCGCGGTCCCGCTCGGTGCGTCGGCTTTGTGGCGGTGGTGTGTTTCGACGATTTCGATGTCGAAGTCATCGCCCAACACGCGGGCGACCTGCGCGACGTGGCGCAGGAGCACGGCGACGCCGATGCTGAAGTTGCCCGCCTTGACGATGGGGAGGGTGCGGCTCGCGTCGCGGATGCGCGCGCGCTGCCGTTCGTCATGCCCGGTCGTGGCGATCACCATGGGGATGGCGGCGTCAAGGCATACCGCCAGCCATTGCATCGTGCCGTCCGGCACCGTGAAATCGATGAGGACGTCACACGGGGCTTCGAGCCGATCGGTGACAGAGACCTGACACCCGCCGAAGGGCATGGGCCGGCCGCACTGTGGGTCGTTCGCGGCGGTGAGCGCCGCGGCCAATGCGACGTCGGCTTCGCGCAACACCCGCGCGACGACGACGCGTCCCGTCCGTCCGGTCGCGCCGGCCACGGCGACACGCATGATGGTAGCTCCTTGGTGATAGCACCGGCGGCGCTTGTGATGCGCGGTACGCAGATCCATCGCCGTCGCGTATGCGTCCGTTGAACAAGTCTGTGTGGCCGAGTTTCCAGTGGGTCACACACCGCCGGCGTGCCCTCAACGACCGACTGGAAAGTCGGTCCGACAAAACATCCTGTTTTTGTAACCGTTCACGGGGCAAAACCCCTGAAAAACAAGGGGTTTCCACGGGGCAGGCGCCGACAGTAGTCCAAATTCAGTGTGTCGGAGACCTGAGAACACAGTTTCTGGCCCGGTGTCGACGATTTCAACCCGTGAACGGTTACCTGTTTTTCACCGGGTCGCTATGCGCAATGCACCCGTGCGGCACGGCTAGGGATTGTCTTTCGTGGTGTCGTGATCGGCGTCTTTTGCTGCCGCGTCCTCGGGCGCGTCGGTGTCGGATGTGGCGGTGTCGGGTGCCCGTGCGCTCGCATCGGGTTCGTCGTGCGGCGCGCGTGCCGCGCGCCGTACGTTGGAGAAGTAGTCCTTGACGGCCTTCTGGTATTGCCTGGGGATGCGGTCTCGGTTGATGAGTTCGCTCGCGTCGCGCTCGGTGGCGGAGACGACGTCGATGAGCTTGGCCGCGACATCACCCTTGACCTGTTCGCCGTCCACGAGGAACTGTCCGATGATGGCGCCCTTGCCGGTGTGGACCTTCTGGCGTTTGACCTTGAACGCGACGTCGGTCGGCGCTTCGGCGGCGAGCCCGCCGCGTCCGGACTTCGGGTTCCTGCCCATACCGCGCCCGGAGCCGGAGCACTTGCCGCAGGGCTTGCCGCCGCGCCGTCCGGTACCCTGGCACTGCGAACACCGGCTGTCGAGGTCGTTCTTGGCGCCCTGGAGATCGGCGAGGGCCGAGTCGAGCTGACCCATCTCCTGCTCGAGCGCTTCGATGTCGCTGAGCTGTTGTGCTGCGGCGGAGAGCCCCTCGATCGCCTCGCCCATCTGTCCGGGGTTGTTGCACTGGCCGGCGTTTTTCATCGCCTGGGCCAACTGCTTGGCCTGACTGCCGGCTTTCTGTTTGCGTTGAAGCTGCTTGGCGAGTTTTGCGATGTCCTTCTGGCTGAAGCCCTTGTCGGCGAGCTGCTTCTTGATCTGATCGAGGTCCTTCTTTTTGAGGTTGGCGAGCATGCGCTCGAGGTCTTCCTTTTTGATGCCCGCCTGCTGGAGCTTCTTCATGAGCTCGTTGTCCCATGCGAGCTCGTCGAGTTGTTTCGCGAGGTCGTTGAGCTGTTTGCTGAGCTTGTTGACGAGTTCCTTGTCGGTGTCGAGCTTGAGCGTCGCGAGCTGTTCCTTAAGGGCTTTGAGCTCTTCTCGCGCGGTCTTGAAGTCACCCCGTGCGAGCGACCTGGCGAGCTTCCGCGTAGGTGCGTCGGATTCCTTGGGGACCTTGAGGCCGCGGAGCATCTTGCGCATGTCGCTCGCGGCGCCGTACTTGGGATCGCGGCGCTTCTTTTTGACCGCGTCGCTGAGCGTGTCGATTTTCTTGAGCGCCTCGGGCCGGATCGACGCCGGGCGGGCCCGCGCGTCGGTCGCTTATCCATGCCGGAGAGCTCGTCGTTCAGGTCCTGTAGCGCCGGGGTGGTTGCGACGAGCCTCTGCACCGAATCAAGCGTCCGCTTTACGGCGACATGGGTCTGTCGGATCGCGTTGTCATCGATGCCGATCGGCGTCGCGTCGGTCCGTTTGAGCACACCCGGCGTGATGAGGAACATGAGCGCCGCGAGCGCCACGGCCCCACCCGTCCAGCCCAAGTGGCGCGGTGTCGCGATGCGGACGTGGCGTCGCACGGTGAGCGACGCGCAAACCTGCTCCGCATCCGCGACGACGGCCTGGGCGAACGGGTCCGACGCCGTCGCGCAATACCGGCCGCTGCTGATCCGCTCGCGAAGCCCGGCCGCCGCGTCGAGTACGGCCGCCGCGTACGCCGCGCCCTCCCGTCGCACGAACGTCGAGATTCCCGCCACAATGAGCGCCGTCGCGCCGAGCCCCAGGCCGATCCAAAGCAGCGGGATCGCCAGGGCATAGAGCCGTTGCACGAGGACAACACAGGCGTACGCAACGCCGGCGACTGCAACGCTCCAGGATGCATCGTGCAGCCAGCGGTTCGCCCACAGTAGACGCTGTGCACGCCGGATCTGATGGTCAAGCCGGGTCATGCCCGCACCTCCGCGTGGATCTGGGAGACTCCACTTATATTATCGTACCCCGACCGGGCGGTCAGGACAAATCCCGAGTCGGTTTCAGCGTGATTCGGTTTTCCGCCACGGTGGTTTCGGCCGGCGGCAGGTTCTATGATACAATGGCATGGCCGGGCTGCCCCCATGTGGACCAACGGGCCGGGCGGACCCGGGATGCTCGCAACGCCGATCATGCCGATGATACCGATCATGAATGTTATGGGGGTGCGTCCGAGAACCGGTACATCGAAGGTGAGCCGTCGGTGCGCGGGCCGCAGCGGGCCGGCCAGGATTCGGGGACTTAGCATGCGGTTGGTTGTACCTGTCTGGTGCGTCGTGTGCGTTTTCGCGTTCGGCGCTGCGCCGCCGCGGCAGCCGGTCGTCGATACACCGCCGGCGCGACAACCGGCCGCCGACACGCAGCCGGCCCGGGAACCGGCGGCCGACACACCGGCGGAACCGAAGCGCGAAACGCCCCCACCACGGATTGTCATCATCGAGGGACAGGTGACCGACGCGGTGGGCGCCGGGCATACGGGTGTCACGGTCACCGTCCGGCGCAAGGGTGCGGACGGTCATGACGGCGAACTCATCGCGACCACCACGACGGGCGAATATGGCGACTTCGCGGTGACTGCGGATCGGCCCGTGTCGGGTGACGTCGTGGTGACGTTCACGGCGGAGGCATATGCACCGCTCGTCCATGAGCTGTCGCTGACGCCGGGTGCGGATGTTCCGTTCCTGGGGGAGGAGCTCGAGGGGAACGTCGTGGTGATCGGGCGGGTCATCGACGGGCGCACGAAGGACCCGGTGGCGGGTGTGGCGGTGACGCTCGACGCGGCGGAACGCGACTGGGACGCGACGACGGATGCGAAGGGCCGGTTCACAATCAAGGGCGCGTTTCCGGGGCGGGGCCTGCTCATCGCCGAGGCCGACGGTTACGGGCGTGAGCGTGAGCCGGTCGAGCGACTCGAAGACTTCGGCGAGATCATCCTGACGATCAAACCGGAGCGGATCGTCCACGTGCGCGTGGTGGACGATGCGGGCCGGGCGATACGCGGTGTTACGGTGGAGTGCTACGATCGACCGCGTGATGATTTTCGCACGTACGTGTCGGACGATCAGGGTGTCGTGACGATGCGGCGCGTGCACTTCGACGCCGCGTCTCTGCTGCTGAGGCTGACACACCCACAACATGTTTCGTCGGTCGGGTTCGACAAGACGCTGCGTCTTCCCGCCGGTGAGATCGAATCGTCGCACACGATCACGCTGCCGCGGGCCGGGCGGATTACCGGGACGGTGGTCGACGCGCGGTCTGGCGAGACGCTTTACGGCGCGAGGCTCGTGACGGGCGACGCGTATGCCGACGATACGCCGCGCGACTGGTCCGACTTCGAGGGACACTTCGCGATTGAGGGCGTCGCGCCCGGGCAGGTGACGGTGACGGTGCACCTGGCC
>JBHHVO010000185.1:0-6811 GCA_046754365.1 Phycisphaerae bacterium
ACAACATCGGTTTCGATATCGGGGATTTTTTCGATGGCGTCCAGGTAGCGGCGGAAGGTCCGCTCGTCCTCGACATGGACGAGGATGAGTCGCCGGCCGGCGGCCGTCATTCGCGCGCCGTAGTCCACCAGGAGCTTGTCGCCGGTGAGGTGGTCCGTCAGCACCATGACCGATTGAGCGCCATCCTTCGATTCCAATGGGCGACCGTCCGCGCCGGTGGGCATCACCAGCACGGGCACGGGGGTCGCCTGCGTCAACTCATCGAGGTAGGTGCCCAGGCTGAACCGCGGGCGCCGGTCGGAGTCATGGAGGTTGCGGTAGGTGACGATCAGGTCGGGCCGGCGGGATTCGACGCCGTCGATCAGCGCATCTGCGGTGTCGTACGTTCCACCGGCCAATGTGTGCCAGGCAGGTCGGTCCGATTCAACGGTCGAGAGAAAACGACGAACCGACAGGGCAAACCGTTCGGCGGCCGATTCGTCGAGGTCCGTGACGACCACGACGGAACGGAAGACGATCCGCTCGTACTCCAGCGCGGGTTTGTCGGCGCTCTTGAAGAGTGACTCGAATGCGTCGATCTTGTCCGGCATGATCGGCGATGCTATGGATTGGCGCGGCGGGCCGCAAGCCGCGCGGCCGCCACATTCCTCTCGAAGGTCCAGTCCAATGGTCGCCCGCCCGGCGCTCGAATCACCCCCGCTCGACGAGGCGATCGATCAGGAAACTCGATTGTTCCATCGCCTGATCGCTGAAGGGACCGAAGTAGGCCTGGACCTCCTCGAACACTTGGGAAAACGCGGCGTGGTTCTTCGCCGCGGCCAGGCCGCGCAGCTCGGCCGCGGCGTTTTCGAATGCCGCGGTCACCTCCGGCGTCGCGGGATTCGACATCTGGATCGAGGCGTACAGGTCGGGCGACTGGGCGAAGTGCCGGGCCGTCATGATCAATTCCATGAGATAGACCGGCGACATGAACGCCAGGGTCTGTTCGATCGATACGCCCAGTCTCGTCAACGTCCGCCCCATTACCTCGGTCGAGAAGTGCACGAGCACCTGCACGACCGACATCGCCCGGTCGTGCTCCTCGGCCGTTGATTCGACGACGATCAGCCCCCGGGCGTGGAAGGTCTGCCGCAGCCAGTCAAGCCAGGCCTCGCCCCGTCCCGGGCAGAGCACGACGCGCTGGCCCTGCAACGAATGGACCGACGGCGCGAACAGGGGGTGGGTGCCGATGACGTCGGCGGCCGTCGCGTCGAGCATCGCCGCCATCGGGGCCGTCTTGACGCTGGTCACGTCCATCAGCAGCGCGCCGGCGCGCACCAGTGGTCCGACCCGCCGGATCACCTCGACCGTCGCGTCGATGGGGACGCTGACGACCACGACATCCGCGACCGCGGCCGCCTCCTGCGGGGTCAGCCGCGTTTCCAGATCGGCGACCATCACCGCGTGGCCGAGGTCGGCGAACAGCTCCGAGAGGCATCGCCCCATGCCGCCGCGCCCCCCGATGATCGCGATCGTCTTCGGCTCGATGTCGAGCGGCACCTCGGCCTTGAGCGCGGCTTGGCGGTCGCGGCTGCCCCAGAGGACCAACCGGAACAGGCTCTCGATCAGTTCCGGGGAGAGGCCCAGCGACGGCGCGCGGTGACGCCGGTCTTCGATCAGTTCGCGCTCGCGCTGGAAATCGCGAATCGGAACGCCGTGGCTGCGCTTGTAGGCCGCGATCTCACCGACCAGGCCGTAACGCCGCGAGAGCAGTTGCAGCATCTCGCGATCCAGGCGGTCGATGAGCGCGCGGAGCACGGGCAACGGCCGCGGGTAGGGATGTTCCTTCTCATCGGAGTGTGAAGACACGGCCGTCCCTTTCTCACAAACTCAAACTGACCGATTTCCGCGAAGAAGAGCCGCGGACTTCAGTCCGCGGTCTTTCGAGCCGGGGTCGGCCTTCCTCTCCATCAAACGGCCGCGCGAGCGAAAGCTCGCGGCTCGCCGATGTTGTATTGCAAGTCGAGTACAAACCGTTCAGTTTGAGTCACAGAATATCCGACGCCCTCGCCCGCCGGGGAGGATCATACCGCGCTATCCCGCAGGCGCCCGGATCAGCGCCGAGAGACCCGCCGCGTCGATCTCGTCGAGACGGTGAACGACCCGATCGGCGGCGGCCAGGGCGTCGGCCGGCTTCGTGCCGGCCAGGGCGACACACCGCATCCCGGCGCGGCGGGCCGCCTCGACGCCGGCCGGGGCGTCCTCGATGACGATACACGATCCGGGCGGCAAGGTGAGACGCTCCGCGGCGAGCTGGAATACCTGTGGATCGGGTTTGCCGCGGGTGACGTCGGCGCCGGTGACGATCGCGTCAAGGCAGGGCTCGATGCCGAGCCGATCGCAGGCGAGCGCGACGTTTTCCGGCGGTCCCGACGAGCCGACCGCCAGCCGAATCCCCGCCGCGTGCAGTGATCGGACCAGCGCGGTCGCGCCGGGCATCGCCGGGAAGTCCGCGGCGATGATCTCACGGTACAGGGCCTCCTTCCGGTCGTCGCAGCGGCGTGCCGCCGCCGGGTCGTCGATGCCGAACAGCTCGCGAATGATGTCGCGGCTGGTACGGCCGAAGGTCGCGGCGAACCGGGCCTCGGTCATCGTTCGGCCGATCTCCTCGGCGAGGCGCCGCCAGCTTTCGAAGTGCGCGGCGTAGCTGTCGACCAACACGCCGTCCATGTCGAAGATCACACCGATCTCGGGCATGGGGTCTTCCATTGTGCGATCGGTGCGTGTCTGCATTTCGAAGGATCGGCTGCGCATGAAAACGGCGCCGCTTGGGGGGTCGCGCGACGCCGTCGTGATCTTGGCTCGGGGTCTTCGACGCGCGTCAGGCCGCTTCCTGGCGCTTGCCTTTCGCCAGTTCGACGAGGGCGTCGAAGGCCTCGGGATCGGCGATGGCGATCTCGCTGAGCATCTTCCGGTTCAGGTCGACGGTCGCCAGCTTGAGGCCGTGCATGAACCGGCTGTAGCTGATGCCGCGGGCGCGGCAGGCCGCGGTGATGCGGATGATCCAGAGGCGCCGAAAGTCGCCCTTGCGCCGGCGACGATCGCGGTAGGCATAGACGCCGGCGCGGAGGACCGTGTCCCGCGCGGTGCGGAGCAGCTTGCTCCGGCCGCCGTAATAGCCCCTGGCCGACTTGAGAACGCGCTTGACGCGTTTGTGGTGAGCGACGCCGCTTCGGGTGCGTGGCATGGGTGATGCTCCGATTCAGAGGGAAGCCGCCGGCCCGACGTCGTCGGGCACCAGCGCGCGGCTTAGACCAAAATCGACCGCCTGATCCTCGCCGCCAGCGCGGGATTGTCCAGGGTGACATGCTTGCGGAGCCTCCGGCGGCGGCTCGCGTCCTTGTGGCTCAGCAAGTGGCCGGCGCCGCTCTTGTTGAAGCGGACCTTGCCTTTGCCGGTGATCTTGACGCGTTTGGCAAGCCCCTTGTGGCGTTTCATCTTGGGCATGGGTCGTTCTCCACGGGTTGTCTTCCCGGCACATGACCGAGCCCCGCAGTATAACGCGGCCCCGAAGGCTCTGCAACCCGCCTTCGGGGGCCGGTTGGGGTCCGGGTCCATGGCGGGTTTCGCGGCGATCCCGGAACGGTGTCGCCGCAGCGTCCGGCCCCCGTGCCGGACGTCGACGCCAGAAAGGCCCATCCGCGCTCGTCGGCCGCCACGGAGGGCGGCCGCTACGCATCTCCTGCGCCCCGCCGATTCTGTCATGCACCCCGGACCACCCGCCCCGCCGCCGCGCTCGTTGACGATTCACCCCCGGTGAGACACCATGAGAGCAGACGGTGAATACCGGCGCGGTGTCACGGTGATCGAGGGGCATCACATGAAAGTTCTCATCTGCGACAGTTTCGAGGAAATCGGGCTGCGCGGTCTCCGCGACGCGGGCTGTGATGTCACGTGTGACCCGGCACTTCAGGGCGACGCCCTGCGCGACGCCGTCGCCTCCGTGAGGCCGGCCATCCTCATCGCGCGAAGCACGCGAATCACGGCCGAGATGATCGAGGCCGCCGACACGCTCGGGCTGATCATCCGCGCCGGCGCGGGCTACAACACGATCGACGTGGCGACGGCATCGGCGCGGGGCGTGGCGGTGGCGAACTGTCCGGGGAAGAACGCCGTCGCTGTGGCGGAACTGACGTTCGCGCTGATCCTCTCGCTCGATCGGCGCGTCGCCGAGTGCGTCGGCGACCTGGCGCAGGGCCGCTGGAAGAAGAAGGAATACGCCAAGGCGCGCGGCCTGAAAGGACGCACGCTCGGGGTCGTCGGCACCGGCGGTATCGGCCGCGAGGTCATCCGCCGCGCGGCCGCCTTCGAGATGCCCGTCGTGGCCTGGAGCCGCTCGCTGACGGACGCGCGCGCGGCCGAACTGAACGTAACGCGCTGCGAGCGCCCCGCCGACGTGGCCGAGCGATGCGACATTCTGACGATCCACGTGGCCGCCGCGCCCGAGACACGCAACCTCATCAACGCCGAAGTCCTGGCGCGGCTGAAGCCCGGCAGCTATGTGATCAACACCTCGCGCGCCGAGGTCGTCGACCACGACGCGCTGGCCAAGGCCGTCGAGGCGAAGCAGCTTCGCGTCGGCCTGGACGTGTTCCCCGATGAACCCTCCACCGGTATCGCCGAGTTCAACCCCCCGATCCTCCAGGCCGGCGGCATCGTCTACGGCACCCACCACATCGGCGCGTCGACCGCCCAGGCCCAGCAGGCCATCGCGCGGGAGGTGGTCCGCATGGCGGCGGTGTATGCCGAAACCGGCGCCGTGCCGAACTGCGTCAACTTCGAAAGCATGAGCAAGACCCAGTGTCAGATGGTCGTGCGTCACTACGACAAGGTGGGCGTGCTCGCGAGCGTGCTCGACGCCATCAGCCGCGCCGATATCAGCGTCGAAGAGATGACCAACACGATCTATCGGGGCCGTCGCGCGGCGGTGGCCGTGCTCCGGCTGGATAAGCAACCGGCGTCCGAAGTCGTGAAGTCGATCGCGGGCATGAAGGACAAGGTCATTCACGTGGAGGTCCAGCCGGGCCTTCCACCGCGCTGATTCGGAGTGCGTGCTGAAACCGCCGCGGCACGGGCGTCCCGCCCGTGTCCGTACCGCCGAGGCGGCGATGCCACAAGGCTTTCAGGACGCACGCTCAAGCGGCCGCGCGGATCGCGGTTTCATTCGATCTGCCCGACACGGACGAGGCACAGTCCCGCCATGATCAGAATCCTGGTAGCCGATCGGATCGCGGAAGACGGCCTGGCCCGTCTGCGCGCGGCCGGCGATACGGAGGTCGACGTCCGCCTGGGGCTCGGCGTCGAGGAACTCGCCGCCGTCATCGGCGAATACGACGGCGTGATCATCCGTTCCGGCGTTCGCGTCACCCCCGAAGTCCTCGCCAAACCGGGCCGACTGCGCGTCATCGCCCGAGCGGGCGTCGGCGTGGACAACGTCGCGCTCGGCGCGGCCTCCGCGTCGGGTGTTCTGGTTATGAACACGCCCGACGCGAACACGGTCTCGACGGCCGAACACGCCCTCGCGATGATGCTGGCCCTGTTTCGTCGGATCCCGCAGGCCCACGCGCACGTGGCGGCGGGCGAGTGGGACCGCAAGGCGTTCGTCGGCCGGCAGGTCGCGGGAAAAACATTGGGAATCGTCGGGTTCGGCCGCGTGGGCCGGGCGGTCGCGGAGCGCGCCCTCGCCCTGGGGATGGAGGTCCTCGCGTGTGACCCGTTCCTTCGGAGAGAGACGGCCCTCGACGGCCGCGTGCGCGTGATCCGGGAACTCGACGCGCTGCTGCCGGAGGTCGACTGCCTGACGCTCCACGCCGCCCTGACCGACGAGACGCGCCACCTGATCGACGCGGCCCGCCTGAAACGCCTCAAAAAGACCGCCGTCTTGATCAACTGCGCGCGGGGCGCCCTTGTGGACGAGCGCGCTCTGGCCGACGCACTCTCGGCCGGGACCATCGCCGGGGCCGCCATCGATGTCTATGCCGCGGAGCCGCCGAAAGACAGCCCGCTGCTCGGTTGTCAAAACGTCGTGTTGACGCCCCACCTCGGCGCCTCCACCGTCGAGGCGCAGACATCCGTCTCGACCGACGCCGTCGAGGCCGTGCTCGACTACCTGCGCGACGGCCTCATCCGAAACGCCGTCAACGTGACCGATCTGCCCGCCGATCTCACGCCGCACGACCGCGCCGCGCTCGACCTGGTCGGCCGCATGGCGGCGATGCTCTCCATCTGGTGCGGCGACGGGATCGATCGCGTCGAGGTGGCCGTCGGCGACGGCGACGCGCTCGCCGCGCTCTGTCCGACGCTCGCGCTTCAGGCCGTCGTCGAGATGATGAGCCCGCACATCGACGGCCGGTTGAATCTCGTCAACGCCGCCGCATTCGCCCGGCAGCGCGGGATCGACGTCCGACACGCCGTCCACTCCCTGACCCATGACCTGCCCGGCGTCGTTCAGGTGCGGTGCGAACGGCGGGGCGAGACCCACACGATCGAAGGCGCCGTCTTCTCCGATCGACGGCCGCGCGTGCTCGCCGTCGACGGCTACCGCATGGAGATGGTCCCCGAAGGAAGACTCGTCCTGGTCTTCAATGACGATCGGCCGGGCGTCATCGGCCTGGTCGGCACGCTCTTCGGCGACCGCGAGCTCAACGTCGCCGACCTGTTCCTCTCCCGCCGGGAAAAGACGGCCCTGATGGTGCTCAAGAGTGACGACCGGATTCCAGACGCCGTGGTCGACGAGCTGCGCCGCGCGCCGCCGATTCTCTCCGTCCACACC
>JBHHVO010000186.1:0-6801 GCA_046754365.1 Phycisphaerae bacterium
GCCGCCCCGATCCCCCGCCCGTCGACGCCTGACCCCGCGCCTGCGCGAGCGCCGGGAGGGGCGGCGCGCACCGCGGTTCAGCAAGCCGCTCGTACATGGCTGAGACGAATCCTACCGGAGCACGCGTTACGGTTCAACCATTCGGGCTTCGCGCAGCGGCACCGCGCGCCCACGATATGGTAGGCGCACGGCGATCCGATCTCCATAGGCGCCTCGGCGCTCGCCGGTTGCGGCGTGTGTCTGGTTCGTTGTCCGTGCGGGTGCGCGGCTGCTTGCGGATGGGCACGCGAGCGTCGGTGGACAGGTTTGCGGAAGGCGCGGGGCAGCGCCTACCGCGCCGGTGGCGGGGGAAGTCCGCGGGCTGGCGCCCGCGGTGCTGATGCCGTAACGCACTCGTACATTCAGGTGTGACACAGCACGAGGGTCGCGACGTTGGCGCCGTGCGCGCGGTTGGTTCCGCCGGCGGACCAGGCCCCGTGCCGCGTTGGGGCGGTCGGTGTGTTACGTCAGGCTGATTCTGGGGCGCTCGGCGTCGCGGTGCGGTGCGGTGCGCGGGAGGCGGACGCGGAAGGTCGTTCCCTGCCCAACGGTGCTCTCGACCGTGACGGTACCGCCGAGTATCTGGACGAGGTCGTTCGTGATCGCGAGCCCGAGTCCCGTGCCTTCGTACTCGCGGGTCGTGGATGCGTCGAGCTGGCGGAACTTCTCGAAGATGGTTGCCTGCTGCGCCTCGGGGATGCCCGGGCCGGTGTCACTGACCGCCATCGTTACGAAGCCGTCGTCATCGGCGTGCACGCGCAATCGGATGGACCCACCGGTCGGGGTGAACTTGATGGCGTTGCTGAGCAGGTTGTAGAGTATCTGCTTGATCTTTCCGGAGTCGCTCTTGAACGGCGGCAGCTCGTCGGCGATGTCCGACGTGAGCGTTTGGTTCCGTTTGTCGGCGAGCGGGAGCACGAAATCGATCAGGTCGCGACAGAGTTCGTCGATCGCGAAGTCGATGATGTGTAGCTCCATTTTGCCCGCCTCGATTTTGGCGAGATCGAGCAGGTCGTTGATGATGTCGAGGAGGCTGCGCCCGCTCGTGAGGATGTTCTCGGTGTAGCGTGCGAGGCGCTTCTCGTCGGCCCGGGGGTTGGTCCATGCGTCGCGGAGGAGCTCGGCGAAACCGATGATGGACACGAGCGGTGTCCTGAGTTCGTGGGTGACGTTGGAGAGGAACTCGCTCTTGAGCCTGTTGGATTCATAGAGCCCGACGTTGCGTTCGGCGAGTTCGCCGAGCGTGATGTCGAGTGACCGGTTGATCTTCCGTTGTTCCTCCTGCGCGGCGCGGAGGTGGGTGAGCATGTCGTCGAACGCCTCGGACAACGCTTGAAACTCATCCCCGCTGCTGATCGACGAGCGGACCTCGATGTCACCCTTGGTCACACGCTCCGCGACGCCGCGAAGCGCCTTGACCGGTGAGAGCACGAGGCGCTGCACGACCATGTAGAACAACAGGATCGCCAACACCGCGCCGCTTGCGCCGGCCAGGACCGTCACCACGGCGTTCCAAACGCCTTCCCCTTCCGGGACGACGAGACGCACGTCGATGATGCCCTGCAGGACGTGCGGATGCGCATCCGTGTCGGCGCCGCGGATGGCCATCGCGAGGCGAAAGAGTTGTCCGTCGCGCTGGAGCCGCCAGAAGTAGCGCTGGTCCGTGTGCCGTGTGAACGCGCGCACGGCGTCGCGCTGGAACCCGGCACCGACACCTGTCTGGGAGACATGGGCCCGGTCGACGGCGACGAGGGTTACGAGCGCCCGCTGCCCCGCGGGTTCCCCCGCCGGGCCCGGGTCGATCCGCGGGAGCCCGAGATCGCGACTGAGCGCGGGCCACCTGGCGCGGAGCTCACGTTCGGCGGCCCGCCAGTCGGGTGTTCGCAGGTCCACGGTCCGGCGCGCGACCGACGCAATCCGCTGCGCCTGTAGCAAGAGCGTCTGCGTGTGCAGCTTGGTCATCTGGAGCCACGGGAATGTGAGCGTGGCGATGATCGTCAGGAGGACCGCCGCGCCGAACAGGAGGCTCATCTTGCGGGCGAGCGCGATGTACAACCACCGGGGTCGACGCATGACGGCAGTCTATCTCAATTCCGGGTGCGCGTTGAGCCGTGGGGGGGGGCGCCACCGTCGTGGTCCCGGTGTGTTCCGGCGCCACGCAGGGGCATACGCCCGCCGCCGGTATCGCACGGGCACGTGTTGCGCGAAGCCCCGCTGCCGCGACGCCGTCGGGCAGACGAACGTGCGGGGGGTGATGTGCAACAACGGTTATCATGCGGCGGGAGCGGGTGATGGACATGCGCGACAATCGAGGGGTTCCCGCGGGGCCGGTGATCGTGTCGCTGGTCGTGCTCGGGTTGGGCGGTGCGTACCTCGGTGTGACGTGCCACACGCTGCCGGGCTCCGGCGGCGGGCGCGGCATGGCGGTGGGTTCGGTGCTGCGGGTCGTCGTGTGGGACATTGGTCGACGCGACGGGGGCGCTGCGCCGCATGACGTCGCCGATCACGTCGCGCGGGTGCTGTCGCGGATGACGCCGCACGTCGTGGCGTTGCAGGGCGTTTCCGGGCGGGCGCAGGCCACGCGGGTAGCACGGGCGATGCCGGGCGCGTGGCGCACGGTGGTCATCCCGTGGTCGAGCACCGGGGCGGGGCACCTCGCGGTGCTGACCCATCCCGACATGGAACTGCGGTCCCGGGCCCTCGTCGAGGCCCCCGGCGGGGCGAGCGCGTTGGTGGTGACCGTGGCGACACCGGCGCGACGCACGGCGCACATCGTGTGTCATCGCGCGGCCGGGCTTGACGCCCCTGCACGGACGGCCTACATCGAACGCATCATCGATTGGTGCGACGAGCATCCCGCGCACGTGGCCATCCTGTGCGGACGTGTCACGCCGTACGGGGCGGCGACCGGCGATGCGGGCGACGGCACCGCGACGGTGGTTCGATCGGGTGGGGCGGTGCGCGTGCTGACCGGTCGGTTTGTCGCGGCGGTGCCACGTGGCGGCGTGGGCGGATCGAACGGGGCGCTGACGAGCGAGTTGTACGTTGCGCCGCGCACCACGGTGTTGCACGAAGTGGCCGTGATGCACGATGCGGCTGTCGGACCGATCGATCACGCGCCCGTGGCGTTGGACCTGACGCCGTGATGTGGCGGAAGACCCTACGGGCGAACGCGCGGTCGGCGCCGGAACCTCGTGCGTCGCCACACGTGGTTTCGTGGGTCCCTGGTCCGATCCAAACCACGCCCGCAAGAAAGCGGCTCGAGGGAAGTCGCGCTGGCCAGGGGAACAGTCACTCCCTCACAGTCGCGGTTCGGTTCGACCGGCTCCATCCAACGAGGTGCAACGCAAGGGTCATAGAGTAATCAGGTACGTCGGCATGCAGATTCGTTTCCACTGTCCTACGGACGGGTGTGTCGCGATCATCGAGTATGAGCCGCTCGAGGCGTGCGCCGGTACGATCGAGTGTCCGCGCTGCGGCGTGAAGCATTCGATGACCATCACGGACGTGATGCGCACGAAGCACATGGCCGACCGGTGTGCCGTGTGCGGCGTCGCGGAGCTGTTCGTGCGCAAGGATTTCCCCCAGCGGATCGGCCTGGCGGTCGTGCTGCTGTTCGGTGCGGCGGCGGTCTACTATTTCACGATCGACGTGCGCATCGCGTGGTCGATCCTCGCGGGCGCCGTGGCGGTTGACTTCATCATCTATCTTTGCATCGGCAAGGCGACGACGTGCTACGCGTGCCGCGCCGAATACCGGAAGTGCAACCTGAATCCCGATCACGAGGGCTTCGATCTGGCGGCGTCGGAGAAGTATTGACCCGGCGACGGTACGGCCGGACTACACACGGCCAAACGCCGGGCGGGTGATACGTCCGGCACGGGGGCCGGACGCTACGGCGTGGGGTGGCGACGTCCGGCGCGGGCGTCGGAGGCTACTGGCGCCCGTGTCGTCGACGACGCGGTCCCCGACGCATCGGGGGCGCATCCGGCATTCGTTCCATCTTTTGACCTCACACTTGGGGCGCACCTACAATTGGCGGTACCGCGCCAATGCGGTTGGAGGGTCGCTGGGTGTTCACGCGTACGACCGGATGGCTGATCGTTCCGCTCTGGGCGGCGTCGATGGGTTGGCTCGTCGCGCACGACGTGCTACCGGGGTGGGTGGCGCAGGACCCGCCGCGGCTGGCATCCGCCGCGTGGCTTCATGGTGCGGGCGGGAAGACTCAGTGTACGATTGCGGGGGAGCAGGGCCGGCTCGGGACGCTGTGGACGACGTACCTGGCGGATGCCGGGTCGATCGAGCGTTACGATGATGTGTGGATCGAGCGTCTCCCGGTGCCTTTGGCGCCGCTCCGGATTCGCGTGACGTCGACGTTCACGCCCGACGGCGTGCTCGATGAGTTCACGCTGGTGTTGGAAAGCGCCGAGACGTTGATGCGGCTTCACGGCGAGCGTTTTCACGCGGACTTTTCGTTCACGTTCCAGGCGAGCACGGTGCGCAAGGCGTTCAAGGTGCCGCTCGTGGACGGCGGGATCGTTTCCGGGGCGTTCAATCCGTTCTCTCAGCTTTCCGGTCTGCGATTGGGTCAGTCGTGGCGGATGCAGGTGTTCAATCCCGTGGCGGCGCTCACGGGGATCGGCGACCGGTTCATCCCGATGTTGGTGAAAGTGACCGGCGAGCGGCGGATTTCGACCGGCGCGTGGTCGGGCAACTGCTTCGTGGTCGAGTCGGGCCGTGCGAAGGCGTTCGTCGACGCTGACGGCGTCGTGCAGATGCAGGAGATGACGCTGCCGGTGCTCGGGACGCTGCGGATCGTTCGCGAGCCGGCGTTCGACGACGCCGCGAGACGACGCGCCCGGCGGCGGTCGTTCGGGCGATGAGCATGCCGATACGCTCCAGTCCGACCGACGGCGAAGGCACGATCGTCCTGAACGGTGTGACGAAGCGTTTCGGCACCAAGGCGGCCGTCCGCGATCTGTCGCTTACGATCGGGCGCGGCGAACTCTTTGCGTTTCTCGGTCACAACGGCGCGGGCAAAACGACAACGATCCGGATGATCGTCGGGCTCTTGCGGGCCAACAGCGGCGACGTGCGCGTGTGCGGTCACCGCGTGGGCGTCAACGGCCTGGCCGCACGGGCGCGGCTTGCATACGTGCCGGATCAGCCGTTCACGTATGACAAGCTCACCGGGCGCGAGTTTCTCTTTTTCGTCGCCGAGATGTACGGCGTGCCGGATGATCGGCGCGACCGTATCCTCGACACGCTTGTGCGGCGACTGGACATCGCTGAGTTTCTCGATCACCTCACCGAGGGCTACAGCCACGGCATGAAGCAGAAGGTCGTGCTCGCCGCGGCGCTGCTGCACGAACCGCTCGTGCTCGTGATCGACGAGCCGACGGTCGGCCTGGACCCGCGCAGCGTGCGCGTGGTGAAGGATCTCTTCCGCGAGCATACCGCCCGGGGCGGCACGATCTTCATGAGCACGCATACGCTCGACATCGCCGAGGCCGTGGCCGACAGGATCGGCATCATCCACCGGGGCGAGTTGATCGCGGTCGGCACGCTCGCGGAGCTCCGTGCCCAGGCCCGGAGACAGCACTCGCTCGAGGAGATCTTCCTCGAGCTCACGGAGGCGAAGGATGCGTGAATCGGGCCACGCCGAGCCGCCCGGCGCTCCCGAGTCACCGGGGTTCGATGAGGCTTCCGGCGCTGCGGAGTCGGGTGGTCCGATAGCGTCGGAACGCGCGGATGCGTCGCGGCGTTCGGCCCCGTCGCGCGCCGCCGCCGCCGCGTTGCCGGCCGTTTCCGGGGCGCGGGCGTCCGCCGGTTCGTCGGGCGATCGGCCGGCGCCGGCGTATGGCGTGGTGTTGGGCGACACCGCGCCGCCGGCGTGGGTTCCACGTCCCATGCTCGGTCCCTTAGTTCGTACGAAGCTCCGCGCGTTGAGCAACCACGTGCGTCAGGCGATACACGAGTCGCCGCTACGGCTCGTCGTGGCGGGTGGCTTGATCGCCGTCATCTGGTGCGGATTGTACTGGCTGTTCCACAAGGTCTTCGAGCAAGTGGATCGGACACCGCTCGAGGCGACGGTCGCGATCCCGCTCGTGTTTCACTTCTTCTTCGTCGCGATGCTCGCGATGCTGACATTCTCCAACGCGATCATCGCGCACGGTGCGCTGTTCGGACGGCGGGAGTCGATCTACCTGCTCACGGTGCCGCTGGCGCCGCTGGATTTCGTGACGCTCAAGTACCTGGAAAGCCTCGTGCTCTCGAGCTGGTCTCTCGTGCTGCTCGGGCTACCGCTCATGCTGGCGATGGCGACGCTGACGCACGAGGCGGTGTTCTACGTGCTGTTCATCGCGTTTTTCCTCGCGTTCATTCCGATCCCCGGGGCGCTCGGCATGCTGGTCGCGTGGGCGGCGGCGCGGTTCTTTCCGCGCCGCGCCGTGCGACTCTTGGGCGTCGTGTGCGCCGTGGCTGCGGTGGGTTTCACGATTTGGGGTCTGCGGACGTTCCAGCTCGGCGAGTCCGGGGCCCAGGACTGGCTGCGGGCGTTCCTGTCCCGGATGGGCTTCGTCGAGGCGGCGCTGTTGCCGAACCACTGGGTCGCGGCGGGTATCGACCACGCCCTCAACGGTGAGTTCTCCGAGGCCGTGCTCTACCTGGGCGTGACGACCGCCAACGCGCTGTTTCTGGGTTGGGCGGCGGTGATGATCGTGTCCCGCCACCTCGGCGCCGCGCACGACCGTGCTTCGGCCG
>JBHHVO010000187.1:0-6797 GCA_046754365.1 Phycisphaerae bacterium
GGCCCTTTCGATCACCACCGCCTTCAGTGCCTGCACGTTGCCCCAAAACGAGGCCAGCCGCGCGGCCTCGAGCATCTTCTGGATCTTCTCGCGCTCCACCGGCTTATAGGGCCGCAGGAATCGCATCGAGCGACGCCGGCCGATGGCTTCCTTGAGTTCCATGATCACCCTTCCTCCCGTCCTGACGCGGCCGGGTCCGCCCCCTGCGGCCCCACCGGCAGGCTGGAAACGAACCGTCGCTTCTCCCACCCCTCGGAGAGCGGCGCCATGAAGAAGATCTCCGCTCGCCGCCCGCTGAAGCACCACCCCTGCGCGGTTCGTCGGTATCGATCCACGTAGCGGCCCGCGCCCACTACCTCTCGCCCCGTCGCGACCTCGGTCGCGGTGACGCGGACCACGAGTGTGCCGAGCGCCGTGGGTGTTACCGTCGTGGCGTCGTCGGTCGGCGTATCGATGTCCGCAGCGCCCGAGACGACCTCCCACGCAAACTCGGCATTGAGGAGGTTGGTCTGAGCCGACAGCAAGACACCGGCGCCGAACTCCGCCGTCGCCGGCCCGTCCACCAGCACGACCGGCTCGCCCAGCGGCACATCCGGGTCGACGACCCTGACGGGCGCGAATGTGTCGGCCGTGTCGCCGCGCGCGTCGGTCACGACAACGCGAAAGACATAGTCCCCCTGCGTCGTGAGCGGCTCGGTGACGAGCGTGTCCGACATGATGTCCGTGAGCACGAGATCCACCGGACCGCGCTCCTGGCTCCAGCGAAAGAGAAACGGCGGCGACCCGCCCTCGGCCGACGCCGTGAGCGTCGTGGCCATCCCCTCGTTGACCAGGCGGTCGGACGTGATGGTTACACGCAGGTTGGTACCCACCGGTACGAAGACACATGCGCCGCCGATCACGGCATACGCTGCGGTCAGTACCACGATTCCGTATCGGATTGTGTTCATCGATCCATTACCCTCTGCTCGTGTCGGTGGCCTGCGGCCGGCCAGCCGGTAGAATACGCGCTGCGGACATGGTGGTCACCCCCGGCGCGGTCGGTGGCCACGCCCCGCATGCGCCGCGATGATCGCCTATGACCAAGCCCGACGTCTATGAATCGCCGCTCGTGGCGCGGAATGCGTCGCGCGAGATGTCGGTGCTGTTCGGTAGCCGGCACCGGGTGTTGACGTGGCGTCGGCTGTGGCTCGCGCTCGCGGAGGCGGAGCGTGCCGCCGGTCTGAACATCTCCGCGCGCCAGATCGGCGCGCTGCGGCGCACGCTTGAAGCGATCGATTTCAAGCGTGCGGCGCGGTACGAGAAGCAGCTCCGCCACGACGTGATGGCGCACGTGCGGACGTGGGGCGATGCGGCGCCGGCGGCGGCGGGCATCCTGCACCTCGGGGCGACGAGCGCGTACATCGTCGACAACGCCGACCTGATCATCATGCGTGACGCGTTGCGCATGGTGGCTGAGTGGCTCGCGAACGTCATCGATCGGCTTGCGACGTTCGCGAAGCGGCACCGCGCGATGCCGACGCTGGGTCTCACGCATCTCCAACCCGCGCAGGTGACGACCGTGGGCAAGCGGGCGGCGCTCTGGTGCTACGACTTCGTCCGGGACCTCGACGAGGTAGAACACCGCATGGCGGGGCTGCGGTTTCGCGGCGTGAAGGGCACGACCGGCACGCAGGCGAGCTTCTTGGCGCTGCTGGATGGCGATCACGACAAGGTGCTCCGGCTCGAGGCGGATGTGGCGCGGCGGTTCGGGTTTCGCCGCGTGGAGCCGATCACCGGGCAGACGTATTCGCGAAAGGTCGACGCGCTCGTCGTGTCCGCGCTGGCGCAGGTGGCGGTGAGCGTGCACAAGTTCGCCAACGATGTGCGCATCCTCGCGCACATGAAGGAGATGGAGGAGCCGTTCGAGACCCGGCAGGTCGGGTCGAGCGCGATGGCGTACAAGCGCAACCCGATGCGGTGTGAACGCGCGACCGGGCTCGCGCGGTTTGTGCTCTCGATCGCGCAGTCCCCGCTGCAGACCGCGGCCGAGCAATGGTTCGAGCGAACCCTGGACGACTCGTCCAACAAACGGCTTACGCTGCCGGAGGCGTTCCTGGCGACGGACGGTATGCTGCGGATCGTCGCGAACGTGGCCGACGGGCTCGTGGTATATCCCAAGGTCATCAACGGCAGGCTCCGCGCGGAGTTGCCGTTTATGGCGACCGAGAACATGATGATGGCGGCGGCGGCCGCGGGCGGTGATCGTCAGACGCTGCACGAGCTCATCAGGCGGCACGCGCAGGCGTCGGCCGCGCGGGTCAAGCTCGAGGGCGGTGACAACGACCTGATCGACCGGCTCCGCGGCGAGCCCGCGTTTCGCGATGTGGATCTCGCAGCCGTGACGGATCCGAAGGCGTACATCGGCCGGGCGCCGCAGCAGGTGGATGCCTTTATCCGTGACTACGTCACGCCGATCCGTCGCCGGTACCGGGGCGTGCTCGGGCGGGTTTGCGACTTGAACGTTTGAGGCTACGTGCTGCGCCGGCGGCCTCACGACGATGGTGTGCCGATCGATCGCGGCATCATGCCCCGGGAGCGGCGATCGTGAAAAACCCAAGTTGCGAGCCTGGGAAATGAGGTCCTGGCTGGGACCGGGGGGTGCGTTGCCGGTGGCCGGCCACGCGGAACGGCGGCGGCGCCGCCGCGTCCGCCGGGGCGTACCGGATGGGAGGCCGACCGAGATCACGGGGCTACGCCAACTGGCCACGTGATTTCCGCCCGGTTCGGGGCTATCGGCGCGTGTGAAGCGCCGCGCACGAACCCGGACCGGGAGCCGGGCAGCAACCCGAACCGGGAGGGCGAAGCTCCTGCTGAGCTCCGGTCCCAACACGGCACACGGCCCGGCGGGCGCCTCGCCGGGCCTGTCGCGCGGCTCGGCGGGAGCCTCGCCCTCCCCTTCGCGCGGCTCGGCGGGCGCGTCGCCGGCCGCTTCTGGACACGCGTTAGGGGCAAGCATGAGTCGCAGCACCGTGCCGACGAATATGGGGACACCCCCCGACGAAGCGTAGGTAGAGGGCGACCGGCGGCCGTATGACGACCGGTCGCAACGGAAAGGAACATGATGGACCGTGAGGAACTGGCCCGCCGGATTCGCGACGCCGCGTATCTCGAGGGGGATTTCACACTGCGATCCGGGCGTAAGAGCACGTATTACCTCGACAAGTACCGGTTCGAGACGCAACCGGACATCCTTCGTGCGCTCGGCGTGCTGTTCGCCGGGTATGTGACCGGGGGCGTCACAGTCGTAGCCGGTGCGGAATTGGGCGGTGTGGCGCTCGCGGCGGCGGCGTCGCTCGCGTCGGGGGTGCCGTTTGTCATCATCCGGAACGCGAAAAAGGACTACGGCACGGCGAGGCCGTTTGAAGGCACGCTGTCGGACGGCGACCGCGTGCTGCTCGTGGAGGACATCGCGACGACCGGCGGGCAGGTGCTCGAGGCGGCGGGCGTCATCGCCGGCGTCGGCGCGCGGGTCGAGCGGATCGTCGCGGTGATCGATCGGCAGGAGGGGGCGCGGGAGAACATCGAGCGCGCGGGCTTTAGGTTCGACGCGTTGTTCGACAAGGCGGACCTCGGCATTGTCGATTGAACATACGCCGCGGGCCGGTCGGACGCGGTCGGCGCGCGTTCGGGCTGCGCGCTCCCGGGGTCCGGCGTGTGCGGGTGGAGACGTCCTCGGCGTGCGTCGCATGCGGCGACCGGTGGGCGTGGTGATGCGGTTCCGCCCGGAACCGTGCGCCGGGCAACGGAGGGCGTACTGGATGAGACCGAACATCGGCGCCCCGTGTCTCGGGCGCGGTGTGGTGGCGGGCGGTTGGCATGCGCGGGTGGTGACGACGAGGAGCGTAGCGTGACGGGAACGGGATCGCGCTGGACGCGATGGATACGGCGGTCGGGGCGTGGTCGGGCGGCGCGGCGCATCGGCGCGGTGATCGTCGCGGCGGCGGTGTTGCGGCCGGGCGACGTGCTGGCGCGGGGACCTGGTCACGACGCACCCCCCGGCGTGGCGCCAGCGTCCATGACCGGCGAAGCCGGGTCGGTTGCCGGTGGACTCGCCGCGCGGGACGGCGTGGCCACATCGTACGGCGGGAGCCCGCGGGTCGTTGCACGAACGTCACCGGCTACGCGGCTGGATGACGGGTCCGCGTGGCTTGTCGGACAGCCTGCCCCGGGCAACGCCGGGACTGCGTCGGTTCGCGGACGAGCTGAAGCGCTTGGCGGCGGGTTTGCGACGCCGGCGGGACAGGGTGCGGCGGGCGGGGACGAGCCGACGCCGCCGCGAAACGCGGCGTCGTACGGGCTTTGGGTGCTCATGCCCGCGGTGGTGGCGATTCTCCTCGCGATCGTGACGCGGCAGGTCGTGCCGGCGTTGGTCGTTGGTGTGCTGGTCGGGTCGTACATGATGGTGCCGTGCCTGCCTGCCGAGGACTCCTTCTCCACAGAAAGAATACACCCTGTGATCGGTGGGTTCCGACTTTTCGCCGAGCGCTATGTTATGGGCTCGGTAATGGACATTGATCACGTCAAGATCGTGATCTTCACGCTGGTGATCGGGTTCATGGTTGGGGTTATCGGGCGTAACGGGGGCACGGCCGGGCTGGTGCGGCTCGTGGCGGGGGACACGCGGTCGGCGCGGCGCGGGGGTATCACGGCGTGGGCGGCGGGGTTGGTCGTGTTCTTCGACGACTACGCGAACACGATGATCGTCGGACCGACGATGCGGTCGGTGTTCGACAAGCTGAGGATTTCGCGTGCGAAGCTGGCGTACATCGTGGATTCGACGGCGGCGCCGGTGGCGTCGATCGCGCTGATCGGGACGTGGGTCGGCGCGGAGGTCGGGTTTATTGACTCCGGGTTGTCGTCGCTCGGGTCGTCGCGGCCGGCGTTTCTTTCCGGCGTGGAACCCATGACGGCGTTTCTCGCGAGCATTCCGTATCGGTTCTACCCGATTCTGGCGCTGGTACTCGTGTTTCTGGTCGTGTTGACGGGGCGTGATTTCGGTCCGATGAGGCGGTCGGAGCAGACCGCGCGGGACAGGTTGATGCCCGGCGTGACGGCGGGGACCGTGCGGGTCCGCGCGATCCTGGCGGAGGGGACGCGGGCGGCGCGGTGGTGGCTCGGGTTGGGGCCGGTCGTGGTGCTCGTAGGGGTGACGGTGGCGGTGCTCATCAAGACGGGGCTTGCGTCGCCTGACGTGCAGGCGGCGATGAGCGGTGCGGACTGGGCCGAGCAGGCGTGGTGGCAGCGGGCGAGTGTGGTGCTAAGCGCGGCGGACTCCGGGCTGTCGATTTTCTACGGCGCGATCGTGTCGGCGTTCGCGGCGATGCTTTTGACGATGGTGTCTCGGGCGTGTTCGGTTCGCGAGGCGGCGGACGCGGGTCTTGAGGGGATGTCTCGGATGTTCCCGGCGATCGTGATCCTCGTGTTGGCGTGGTCGCTGTCGGCGGCGCTCAACAGTGAGAATCTCATGCTCGGGGAGATCGCGACGGCGAAGCTGCGGGCGATTGAGTTTTCGGCGCATTGGTTGCCGCTGGCGGTGTTTGTGAGTGCGGCGTTGATATCGTTTTCGACGGGTACGTCGTGGGGGACGATGGGGATTCTGTGTCCGGCGACGGTGACGATTTCGGCGGGGCTTTGTGCGGACCTGGATCCGGGTGTTGCGCTCGGGTTGTTTTATGCGGCGGTGGGGAGCGTGCTCGCGGGAGCGGTGTTCGGGGATCACTGTTCGCCGATCAGCGATACGACGGTGCTGTCGTCGATCGCGGCGGAGTGTCCGCACGAGGAGCATGTCTGGACGCAGTTGCCGTACGCGCTCGCGGCGGCGGTCGTGGGGATGGGCGTTGGTGAGACGCTGTGTAGTGTATACGGGCAACCGTGGTACTACGGCTTGTTGATCGGATGCGTCCTGTTGACGCTCATGGTGCTGGTCGTGGGTCGCAAGCCGGAACCGGTTCCGCCACCGCCGATGCCGCCGCCGGTGTCGCGCATACCACCGCGCCCGTTGGGGGCAACGCCTTCGGCGGAGCCGCCGGCGAACGCGTGACGTGCATCGGGTTCGCGTGGCGATGGTCGGGCGCGATGAGACTCGTACCGTGTTTCACCAATCTCGCGACTATCGGTCGAGGTGCCATGGCCAAGCGCAGAGCGGCCGTGTGAATCGCCGGCGACAGGGCATACCCGCGCGTTCGGCTTGGGCGTGCCGCCGTTCGACTCGGGCATCGCATCCCGTGTGACAGGTGGCATGGAAAACTCGTTTGCCCGTGCGCCTCGGACTTTTGCGGACACGGGCAAGCTACCGCTTGCCCATGCCACCCGCCCGCCGCTACCGCGGGTATGGGTTTGTGCCGTGGGGTGGGGATTCGCGGCGTCGTGACGCGAGGACGGCGCCGATCGTGAAGACGCATGCGGCGAGGACGATCATGCCCCACTCGGAGACCGTGGGGATCGCGACCGGGCGGGTGATCGCGGAGACGTCGAAGACGAAGAGACCTCGGTCGCGATCTGATAGGGTGACGATGCCGCTGGGAAAGGCCGTGAAGACGCCCCAGGCGCCGTTGAAGTTGAGGCCGTTGTCTTCCGGGCGGGTGTCGAAGAAACCGACCTCGGTGATGGCCATGACGTCGGTGATGTCGAAGACGCGCAGGCCGGAGCTGTAGTTCGCCTCGTAGAGGAAGTTGCCGCGGACCATCATGTTGTGGTCGATGGTGCCGAGTCCGTTGGTGAAGGTGGTGGCGAGCGTCGGGTTTTCGAGCGTCTGG
>JBHHVO010000188.1:0-6625 GCA_046754365.1 Phycisphaerae bacterium
CCGATCCCGGAGGCGACCCACCGCCCGGCGCCGACCTGCCGCGGCAGGACGCCGACACCCGGACGAACCGCCGCGGCTTCACATGCGGCGCCGTCGGGTTCATCCCCGTCCTCACCCTACCGGTCGCGCTTGCCGTCATGCGCCGCACGACGCCGACACGCCGGCGCACCCGTTGAGCCGCGAACCCGTAGCGTCCGGCCCCCGTGCCGGACGTATTGCGCGATCACGCGCCCATGCACGCGGCGCCACCGACCCGCCGACATCGCACGTCTCCTGCACCGAGGTTCCATTCGCGCGATCATGGGCGCAACGCCGCAACCCGCGTAATTCAGACGCCGACCCCGTGAGCCGATAACACCGCAGTAGCCGCGCCCTCCCCGGTGCCGCGACGACACGCACCGGCGGCGCCCGACGCGGGACCCACGCGACCCTAGGCGCGCGGCGGTGCCTGCGCGGAGGACACACGCATGGCCCACCCGATGCCCACGACGGCCGCCGATGTCGCCGACTACCTGCGACTCGAACTCGTCGGCGATGACGTACCGGTCCGCCGGCCGTGCGCGTTGGACGGCCTCGAGCCGGGCTCCATCGCGTTCGCGAGCCGCGCCACGCCCGAGACGCTCTGGAAGGTCTCCGCGTGCCGCGACGCCGTCGTCATCTGCCCCGAGTCGTTGGCGCTCTCGCTCACCGGCAGCCGCATCGTAAGCGAGACCCCGCGCCTGAGCTTCATCAAGATGATGGCGCACTTCTTCGCCGAGCGCCCCGACCCGGGCGTGCATGCGTCGGCCGTCGTCGCCGACCGGGCCTCCATCGGCACCGACGTCACGATCGGACCGCACGCATGCATCGGACCCGACGTCGCCATCGGTGATCGCACGGTCATCGGCAGCGGCGTCTGCATCGAGGGACGCACGACCATCGGCGCCGACGGCTTCATCAAGGCCAACACGGTCATCGGCGCGGAGGGATTCGGCTTCGAGCTCGACGCCGACGGCACGCCCCTCCACTTTCCGCACGTCGGCGGCGTCCGCATCGGGCATCACGTATGGATCGGCGCGAACACCACGATCGAACGCGCGGCCCTCGATGACACCGTGATCGATGACCACGTCAAGCTCGACGACCATGTACAGATCGGCCACAACTGTTGGGTCGGCCGCAACACACGCATCTGCGCCGGCACCATCCTCTGCGGGCGCGTGCGCGTCGAACCGGACACCTGGATCGCGCCGCGTGTCACCGTGATTCAGGCGAAGACCGTCGGGCCGCGGTCCATCGTCGGGATCGGCGCGAACCTGCTGTGCGACGTGCCGCCGGACACCGTGTTTGCCGGCAATCCCGCACGCCACATCCGTGACATCGAGCCCGGACGGTTCAACCGACTCTTGACCGTGCGCTGAGAAAGGGGACGAAATCCACGTGGCCGGACAGGTGCACGGACAATTCAAGGAGCTCATCTCGCCGTTCCTCCATCGCAAGATGGAAGACGCGGCCCGGGCATGTGGCGACGCGTCACCGCAGTATCTCGCGCTGGCGCGGCAGTACATCCAGGACAACCGAGAACGCCTCGTGGACGTCGGTGCCCAGCGCGACCGCCACTACCACAGTGAGATGCTCACCGACGATCACGGGCGTCCGCTTCGCGGCGTCGAGCGGCTCTACCGCCGTACGGTGTTGCTCGTGCTCACCACCGCGTGCAAGGCGCACTGCCGCTGGTGCCTGCGGGGTCAGTACGACGTGGAGACGCTGACACCCGACGAGATCAGGTCGGCGGCCCGGTACATCGGCTCGGCCGCGTGTCGCGACGACGTTCGCGAAGTGCTCATCACCGGCGGTGACCCGCTGGTCGCGCGCGTGCTCGTGGAATGCGCGCTCCGGGAGATCGTCCGCTACGCCCCGAACGTGGACATCGTGCGCATCGGCACACGCCTCTTCACGCAGGCGCCGGAACGCATCGACGACGACATGGTGAACATGTTCGCGAGCTTCCCCCGGCTGCGGCTCGAGATCGGCACGCACGTGAACCACCCGATCGAGTTCTGGCCCGAGACGGTGGAATCCATGCGCCGCCTGCAGGACGTCGGCGTGCTCATCTACAACCAACACCCGCTGCTCAAGGGCGTCAACGACGACGCGGCGGTCCTGACCGAGCTCTACGACCTCATGCGCACGCACGGGGTCGAGTCGCACTACCTCTTCCACTGCGTCCCGATGTGGGGCATGGCGCACCACCGAACCTCCGTCGCGCGCGGATTGGACCTGGTGACCCGACTCAGCAGCGCCGGTGCGTTCTCCGGGCGGTCCAAGCCGCTCTACGCCGCGATGACCGACATCGGCAAGGTCGTGCTCTACCACGGCAGCATCCTCCGGCGCAACGACAACGATGAAATCCTCCTGCGGACCGGGTATGCCGTACGCGATCGTATGGCCTGGAACCCGTCATACCGCGTACCCGATTCGGCCGAGGTCGACGACGACGGCACGATGCGGGTCTGGTACAAGGACGGCGACGACGCGCCGTACGAGACACCAAGCGGCGTCGCCGCAGACGCGCGGGATGCGCGGCCGGTGCTCGTCGCCGCGTCCGGCGCGCCGGCCACGATCGCATGACACGACCGCACGCCACGCACGCACGGGCCACCGATGCGGCGGCGCTGTGGGATCCGCGATGCGAGGCGATGTCGCCGTCGCAGTTGCACGAGACCGTCGAGCTGCCGCGCTTGCGGCAACAGCTCCGGCATGCGGTGCGGCACAGTCCGTTCTGGCGCGACCGGTTCGCGGCCGCGGGCCTGACCGCCGGGGACTTTGACGAGCATGCCGCGCATGACGGCGCGACGGGCGTCGTCGATGCGCCCGGACCGGCTCGCTGCGCGGGGGGCGACGGCGCGGCGGTGCTGGCGCGGCTGCACACGGTGCCGCTGCTCGATAAGCAAGCGCTGCTCGACGACCAGCGCGCGGATCCGCCGTACGGACGGCTGCCGGCGGTGCCGCGGGCGCGGATTCGGCGCGTCCACCGGACATCGGGCACGACGTCTCGCCCGTTCTTCGCGCTGCTGACCGAACGCGACATCGCGACGACGGTGGAGGCCGGCGCGCGGGCGTTCTGGTGCGCGGGCGTGCGGCCGGATGACACGGTCGTGCACTGCCTGAACTATTGCATGTGGTCCGGGGGCGTTACGGACCATCAATGCCTCGAGCGCACGGGGGCGACGGTCGTGCCGTACGGCGTCGGCCGCTCGCGGGAGCTCGTGCGGATCATCCAGACGCTCAAGCCGACGGCGATTTCCTGTACGCCGTCGTATCTGTACCGCCTCGCGGAGGTGCTCGCCGCGGAGTTTGACGTCGCGCCTGCGGCCCTGGGGCTGCGGAAGGGGCTGCTGGGCGGCGAGGCCGGGCTGCAGCACGCGGGCACGCGCGACGCGCTCGAGCGCGCGTGGGGCATCGAGGCGGTGGACGCGAACTACGGCATGTCCGACGTCCTGAGCATCTTCGGCAGCGAGTGCGCGTATCGCACGGGGCTGCACTTTCACGGGCAAGGCATCATCCTGCCCGAGCTCATCGACCCGCACACAGCGGCCGCGGTGCCGATGCGTGCAGGCGTTGTCGCGGAGCTGGTGCTGACGCACCTGCAACGCGAGGCGCAGCCGGTGATCCGGCTGCGGACGCGCGACGTCGTCAAGATCGTCGGCACGGACGCGTGCGCGTGCGGCCGGCGCGGGCCGCGGTTCGTCGTGCTCGGCCGGTCCGACGACATGCTCGTCGTGAACGGCGTGAACGTGTTTCCGACCGCGTTCGGCGACGTTCTGGCCGCGTTTCCCGGCGAGCTGACCGGCGCGTACCGCGTCGCGGCCGATCAGGGTGCGCCGTGCCGCCGTGTGCACCTGAAGGTCGAGGTGCGGCCGACGGTGGGTTCCGATGCGCGCGCCGCGCTGGCGCGGCGGTTGCAAGCACGGATCCGCGACACGCTGAGTGTCGGCGCCGACATCACGTGGGTCGGCGGCGGCTGCCTGGAGCGCAGCGAGGGGAAGACCCGGCTCGTCGAGCACGCCGTATGTCGGGCGGTGCCGCCGTAGCGGACGGTCGCGGGTGTCGTGCAGCCCCAGCCTGGCCCGCGGTGTCCGGTCGGCGATGCGTTGCCGCTCCAAAGTAATAACGCGCAGGGTGATCGGTGGTTTTTGAAAAACGGCGAGCGCCCTGTTAGCAGCCCCTGAGGGGGGGTGGCCGGGTCACGGAGCGCGCCGGGCGGTGTCGATGTTTGACTGGATGGCGTCCCGCCGGGTGTCGGAGAGGCGTCTGAAGGTTTCCCAGGCGGGTCTGGCGTCGTCGAGTCGAAGCGCGTTGCGGTATGCGTCGGCCGCTTCGGAGCGGAGGGCCGGGTCGTGGGTCGCGTTGGCCGCGTCGAGGAGGGTATCGCCGAGCGCGATAAGTCCCAACGGATTGCGTGGATAGAGCGTGAGCGCGTCGCGTGCGGCGTGGACGGCGGCGCGGTAGTCGGTCGGGCGACCGGTGTGGGCCGCGAGCGCGCGAAGGATCCGCATGCGTTGCCTGCGGTGGCGGAGGCCGACGGGGTCGCGCGCGATGGCGCGGTCGATCGCGGCTTGGGCCTCACGGAGCGCGTGATCTCTGAGGCGGGGCGTCTGCGCGACGGCAAGCCACCATCGGGCGTGCTCGGCGGGTGGGGTGGGATCGAGTGGATCGGCGGCGGTAGCGGCGCGATACGCCTGGTGGGCGGGGTGGCGCTCGATCGGATCGGTCGTGGGCGTGGCGGCGTATCGCCTGGCGCGGGCAAGCTCGGCGGACGACCGCGCGACGGGCCGTACGAACACGAGCGCGACGACGACGACGCCCGCGACGGCGCCCGCACACGGACACCAGGCGGCAAGCCGGGCAGCGCGATGTCGCGGTTCCGGATCGTGATGACCGGGATCACCATGGCGGCTGGTCGTGGGCTGCGCGGTGGTCGTGGGCTGAGGGCGTCCGGGAGGCTGCGAACCCGGGGGGTGGGGTTGGTCGGTGCGTGCCGCGGATCGTTCGGCGAGCGCACAGGCGAGGAGTGCGAAGAACGTGACCGCGGCGCCGGGTACGAACAACGCGAAGCTGATCATGTCGTGCAGCATGAACGCGAAGAGACCGACGACGAGTCCGGTGCCGGCTGTGGTGGATGGATCGGTGTCGCTACGATCGGGGCGCGGGGCGTGTGGCGCGGTGAGTCCGACGGCGGCGAAGCCGACGATCCAGGGGACGGCGACGATGACGGTGGTGAAGTACGCGTAGGCGGGATTCGATGATCCCAACAGGACGAGCCGGAGTGTCATGACCGCGATCGCGACGATGGCGCCGGAGATGATGGTTCGGCGGCGGGATCGGCGTGCGTCGTAGGTCTCCGGGGGTTGCAACGTTGCGGCGATGGGCCGGTTGAGCCGACGCGATACGGCGATCATGATGACGATCATGCCGACGCACCCCGGGACGCCCCATTCGGCGGCCGCTTGTACGAGGACGTTGTGCGGGTTCGTGATTTCCTCGGGGCTGTCGATGGTCTTATAGCGGAGGTAGTGGGCGCCGAAGTTGTCTCGTCCGACGCCGGTCCAGGGGTGGTCGGCGATGAGGTGGGCGGACGCCTGCCAGTATTGCCAGCGAAACGCGAGCGACGCGCCGGGGAGGGAACCGTGCCGCACGCCGTACCCGACGACTCCGACGGCGCCGACGGCGACGAGACACCACCCGCCGACGAGCACCGGCCCGCGGTGGGCGCGCATCCATCGCGCGGCGAGCGTGACGGCGAGCCAGAGCGCGACACCGACGCCGCCCGCAACGAGCGCGCCGCGACTCTTGGTGAGGACCGCGGCGGCGACGAAGACCACACCGAGTATGAGCGGCGCGGCCGCGTGGGTGGCTGGACGCGCGGAAGCCGGTGGCGCGCGCGCGGCGTGCGGATCGGCGCCGTGTCGGGGCGGTGGTCGGTGCGGGGACCAACGGGTGGCCGCGGTGCCGAGGACCGCAAGCCCGCAGAGCACGAGATACGCCCCGGCGACGTTGCTGTGTACGAGGAATCCTGAGGCCTCGCGTGCGTTCATGCGCGCTTCGAAGAGTCGGACGGTGGGCGCGTCGGGGTCGATGCCCTGTTTTTCCCAGAAGCCGTCGCGCTTCCGCCGTTCGTAGTCCTGTCGCGTGTCTTCGAACGCGACGAAGTGCTGGTGGAAGCACTCGACGGCCTGGGCCGTCGCCGTCGCCGCGACGACGGCGAGGAGGAGTCGGCGATGCCATGAACGTGACATGACCTGTACGAGCACGATGGCGAGGATGGGGCCGCAGAGCCAGTCGATGGTAGCGGTGATCGCGACGCGCTGGTTGCCGGCGAAGACGCACGAGACGCAGCCGGCGATGGCGATGATCGCGGCGCCGCCGGCCAAGCCGGTCCGGCGGTACCGGCGGCGTGGTCCGGCCGCGCGGCCGGCGAGCCAGAGACACGCGGCGACGAGGATGGCGAGATCGAACCCGAGCGTTCGGAGCGGTGAGGGATCGGACACTGCCTGGAGCACCGCGTCCATGGCGGTGCCGGAGGCATGGTAGGTCTCGGCGACGAGCGGGCGCACGGCCGCGACGACGATGAGGATGACGACGA
>JBHHVO010000189.1:0-6599 GCA_046754365.1 Phycisphaerae bacterium
CGCTCATCGATGACCTCAACGGCGTCACGGATCCGCCGCTCGCCGACTATCAGAATGACATCGACCGCAGCGGCGTCAGCAACGCGAGCGACATCCTCCGTGTTATCGACCTGCTCAACGGCGCGGAGGCATACGACGTATGGAACGGCGCTGCGCTGCCGCCGTAGTACCGCGTTTCACAACGCTCACCACTATCGGTCGGGGTGGCATGGCCAAGCGCAGCGCGGCCATGTGAATCGTCCGGCGACGGCACATGCCCGCGCCTTCGGCTTGGGCATGCCACCCGTCACGGCGCTATCCGCCTTTTCATTCGACACCGCCGCGCGACACGTTATGGGGCGGGGTCCACGTACATGCGTTGCGTTTGTTACGGGACGGATTGATTCCGCGGACCGGTCTGTATAGTATCTGGCGGTGTGATCCGGCGCGCTCGACATGGGCGCCTGGTCGACGTGGACGGACCTTCGTCCAAGTCGTGCGGCATGCCGGCCGCGTAAGACCGGATCGCTTTCGCGGTGTGACAGGCATGAGCCTGGGCCGCGCACGATGTAGTTGCTCGTAACCTGCAGCCAAGGCGTCCGTGAAACATATCGGTCATAGTTCGACGACGATGGTGCACGCACGCGGTCCGCGGCCGGCGTGCGCGACGCAACGCGCGCGCGGGCTTATCGGCGGGCGACCGGCGTGGGCGGTGCGACGCGTGCACGCGCTTATGGGCCGGCGGTCGACATGCGCGACGCGGCTTATCGGCGGGCGGTCGGCGCGCGTGCGGTGCGCGGCGGCGTTTACGCTCATCGAGTTGCTGGTGGTGATCTCGATCATCTCGCTGCTGATCTCGATCCTCTTGCCGTCGTTGAGCCGGGCCCGCGAGCAGGCGAAGGGTCTGCATTGCCTTGCGCGGCTTAAGGAGTTCGGCACCGCGCTCGCGGCGTACGAGAACGTGAGCGTCGTGCTGCCGCCGGCGCGGTGGTATCCGTCGGAACTGGACGGGGACACCGCGGATGACGTGGCGTACGGCTGGTCCGAATTGCTCTTCTCGTATGTGTACCGTGACGACGTCCGGCTGCCGGTGTCGTATCCGGTGCAGCGTAACATCGAGCCGCGGCGTTGGCAGGAGTATTTCATCTGCAAGGCCGTCGGCGAGTTCGGTGTCAGTAGCGGGCATTATCGGGTGTACCTTCCGTCATGGGCGACCGGCACGTACGCGCTCGATCCCGACGGCCGATACGGCGACAACACACACGCGAACCCGGACGCGAGCGTTACGCGCGACCGGATCCGACCGAAGATGCCGCTCATCGCCGACGCGAACCACCTGTCCGAGCGCGGTGACGGACTCGGCGACGATGATGGCAGCTACATCGACGCGGGCGAGGCCAACATCGCCGGTTCGAACGGCGTGGACGGCAACCGGTTCTCGGACCGCCACTATGGCGGGACGAACTACCTGTTCCAGGACCTGCACGGTGCATGGGATCGGCGGCTTCGCGACGAGCTCGCCCGCGACTTCGACCTCAACGGCGTTATCGACATCGACATCGTGCCGTAGCGTCCGGGCCCGTCGCGGCGCGCCGTCACGTACGTCTCGCGGAATCCCGCTGGTTGGGGATCGCGCGGCATGGAGCGTGCGGCGTGACACGGAGCGGCGTGGTGCGCCGCGGAGGCGCGGTCGGTATCATGCGCGGTCCAAGCATAGACCGGGCTGCCGCGGGATGCGCGTGTGCCGGGGCAGAAAGTCCGGGTAGCGGCGTTGCCGTGTGCACGCGATGTGCTAGACTCAGGGGTTTGCCGCGCGGCGTCCCGGTACGAGCGAATCGGTATGAAGATCACGGACATTCTCACGACGGCGTGCATCCGCGTTCCGGTTGCGGCAACCGATAAGGCGGGCGTGATTGCGGAGCTCGTGGACGTGCTGGACGCGGCGGGTCGGCTCTCGGACCGCGACGCCGTGCTCAAATCCGTGGTGGCGCGCGAGGCGACGCGGTCTACCGGCGTCGGTAACGGACTCGCGGTGCCGCACGGGAAGTCCGCGGGTTGTGCCGCGCTTGCGATGGCGATCGGGAAGCCGGCGACGCCGCTGGATTTCGATAGCAGCGACGGCGCCCCTGTCGAACTCGTCGTGTTGCTCGCGAGCCCGATCGACGAAATGGGACCTCATATACAGGCGTTGGCGCGTGTGAGCCGCGTCTGGCTGGCGCCGGGGTTCCGCGCGGCCGTCGCGGCGGCGGCGAGCCCGGACGAGCTTTACGCCGCGATCGAGCGGTATCAGGGGTGACGCGGTGGGTCGGGGGGGCGCCGCTTGTGATGGGGGACGCTGCGGCCACATGCAAGCCGGGTGTCCGGGGTAGCTCGTCCCGTCCTGTTCACGCGTATTCTGTCATATCTTGCAAGAACTCGTTCCGGTAGCGTCCGGTATGGGAGGCCGTTCCGTGGTCGGCCGCGCGTCGGGAGCGCGCATCGGTTGAGGCCCCGTTATCGGTCCTGGTCGGTGCGGCGGATGCGGTCCGTGATACCGCATGGGGCATATCTTCCGCTACGAATCTGGGATGAATGGAAACTTTGGGTAGACATTTTGTTGGCTGGACGGGCCACCGAATCGTAACGTTCTCGTCGGACCAGGCGATTGCGCGTTGCGTGCCCGGTCCACGCACAGGTTTTCGGTCTGGGAACGCACAGGTACAGGTTTGGGAGGATGAAGCATGCAACGGTTATCGGAAAGACGAGCCAGGCCCACGCGCCGCCGAGGTGCCGTGGCGGTGCTCACGGCGGTCACACTTGTGGTTCTGCTCGGGTTCGCCGCACTGACGGTGGATGTCGGGATGCTGTACAACAGCCGCGCGGACCTTCAACAGGCGGCGGACGCGGCGGCGCTCGCGGCGGCGGCGCGTCTCTCGGACTATAGTTCGGGCGATCCGTTGCCGGCGGCGCGCCAGGCCGCGGTGGAATATGTCGAGCGGAATCCGGTGATGAATCACGGGATCACGATCGACCCGCTGACGGACGTGACGTTCGGCCGCGCGGTGTACAACGCGACGACGGGGTCGTATGACTTCGAGCCGACGAACGAGCTGCCGGACGCGGTACAGGTTCGCGTGCGGATGACGGAGGACTCGCCGAACGGCGGCGTTCCGCTTCTGTTCGCGAAGATCTTCGGGAAACAAACGACGGACATGGCGGCCGGCGCGACGGCGATCATGGTGCCGCGCGACATTACGATCGTCGCCGATCTCTCGGGCTCGATCAACGACGACAGCGAATTACAGCACTACGACATCGCGGACATCAATCTGATCAACGTGTGGGACGCGCTGCCGATTCCGATCGGCTACGACGGTGTCGGCGACGGTGTGCACCCCGCGCCGCAGGGTGATTCGAGCGTGCCCGACGAGATGCCGTATGACGGCCCGGGCCAGCCCGGGCAGGGCGGTCCGTTTGGTGATCCCGGCGCGGCGCCCGACGGCAACGGTCAGGCGGGACCGACGTTCGGGTGGCTGTACTATTGGGGTAACGAGATTACACCGAACTACGAGCCGCAGGAGGACCCGGGGCTGATCCGGTTGCCGCGGTACCACGATTGGAACAATCAGAACCTGACGTCGTGGTACCAGAATGTCGGCTACTCCGACGCGGAGATCCATGCGCTGACGCACAAGCAGTATGACGGCGCGCGCGACTCGACCGGTCAGTACGGCTGGACGAACCGTGTGGCCGTGGCGCTCGGTCTGGCGCGGTGGGACAGCGGCATGTCGGGCGGACTGGCCGATTCGCTGCCGCCGGGTGAACCGACCAACAGCGGGAACGGGAACAACTGGGTCGGCGCGAATGAGCTCACGTGGTTGGTGGACTACCCGTTCGCGCAGGGGTCGTGGAGCGACTACATCTACAACTACGTCCGGCGGTCTTCGACGCGGATGGCGCAGGCGAACCCGAACTTCCGGTATCAGTTCGGCCAGAAGACGTTCATCAACTACCTGCTCGAGCGGAAGCCGCGCAACGACCAGACGGCCGAGCTCGCGCTGACGCCGGCTCAACCGCTGCAGGCGATCAAGGACGCGGTCGGGTTCATGGTGGACTTCGTCGGCGGTCTTTCGAGCGACGACCGGCTGTCGCTGGAGGTGTACGCGACGACGGCGCATCACGAGGTGGACCTGACGCACGATCACGCGGCCGTCGTCGACCGCCTGAACAACATGCAGGCGGCGCACTACGACGGTTGGACGAACATGGGCGGCGGGCTCGAGCAGGGCATCGCGGAACTCACGGGCCCGCGGTTGCGTCAATCGGCGACCAAGATGGTGATCCTGCTGACCGACGGGAACGCGAATGTCGACGACGAGGGGCACATCAACGACCTCGAGGGCGGCGCGGCGTATGCGTTGAGCCAGGCGTATGCGGCGGCGGACGCGGGCATCCACGTGTTTGCGGTGAGCGTCGGCGCGGACGCGAACCAGGCGCTCATGCAACAGATCGCGGACGTAGCGTCCGGTGAGCACTTCCACGCCGAGGGCAGCGTCGAGGAGTACAGCGCCCAGCTCGCGGAGATCTTCCAAACGCTCGCCGGTACCCGGCCGGTGGAATTGATCCGGTAGCGGCTGGTGACATGTGATCCGCCGGACGGGCGCCGTCCGGCGGCGCGACGCCGTGTGCGATGGCCATGCGTCGCTCGGGTGCCGTGACCACGGTTGCGTGGCCACGCGGCGCCCGGGCGCCGGCGTGGTCATCTGCTTGCGCGGAGACGCGGGGGCGTGGTGATGCCATGCCCGACCGGCGACGGCGCGCTTGGGCGGTGCGTGTCGGCGTCGGTTGGGTCGTGGATCATCGCGTCCCCCAGGTCCGAACGGACATGGGGGACGCGAGCGGTCCGTGCGTATCCGTTCCTCCCCCTTGCTTGTCACGGATGGGGCTTCCGCATCGCGCCCGGGGCGCGAGCGACGGGTACGCCGCACACCAGCGCTGGCGCTGGGTGCTCGGATCCGACCCCCGGACCCCGCAACCCATCAGTTCGGCTTGTCCCGACGCCGAAACGCGCGAAACACACACGGGCGTCTATGTTAGCCTCCGGTCTTGTTGTACACTCATGGCGGCGTCCGTGCGGTCGGCGTGCGGCCTTTAGTCGATTCCATCGCGACCTCCAGCATCGAGCCGGTGGTGGTGGCGCGTCAGGTTCTCCCCCATGACAGACTTGCCGTTTCGTCCGACGGCGCCGCCGACGATCTACCGTGCGCGTCGCGCGCAGTTGGCGGCGGGACTCGCGCGCCCGCTCGTGTTGCCGGCCGGACACGCCCGTGCGCGAAGCTACGCGACCAATACGTACCCGTTCCGCGCCGCGAGCGACTACCTCTATTTCGGCGGCCCGCCCGTCGAGGGGGCCGTGTGGCTCATCGAGCCGGGCTCCGACGGCGACGAGGGCTGTACGCTCCTTCGGCCGGCATACGACGCCGATGCGTCGGTGTGGACCGGGCGGACGGCCCCGGACAGCGCCCTGGCGGAATGTGCCGGTGTCCGCGGCGATGGTGTGGTGGGACGCGACAAGCTCGAGGCGTTGCTCGCGGGTCGACCGGCCGGTGTGGTGCGGCCGCCGTGCCCGATCACGCGCGACTGGATCGCCGCGGTCGGACTCGAGGCAGCAACGGAGGATGAGCTTGCGGCGATCATCGAGCTGCGGCTCATCAAGCATCAATACGAGCTGGTGGCGATGCGTCGGGCCGCGGAGGTGACGGTGGCGGCCCACCGTGCGGCGCTGGCCGCGGCGGTGCCGGATCAGGGTGAGGCCGACGTCGCGGCCGCGTTTGTGCGGGCGTTGGTCGCGGAAGGCTGCGTGCCGTCGTTTACGCCGATCGTGACCGTGTGCGGGGATGTGCTGCATACATCCGGGTACGGCGGCGCGCTGACGAGCGGGGCGCTCGTGCTGGTCGACGCCGGCGCGGAGGAGCCCGGCGGGTATGCGTGTGACGTGACGCGGACGTATCCGGTCGGCGGACGGTTCTCCACCATGCAGCGGCAGCTCTACGACACGGTGCTCCGGGCGCAGCGCGAGGCAATCGCGGCGTGCGTGCCGGGTCGTCGTTTCCGGGACATTCACGACGCCGCCGCGCGGACCATCTGCGCGGGACTCATCGAAGCGGACCTGCTCCGCGGCGACGCGGACGAACTCGCCGCGCGGCGGGCGCATACGCTCTTCTTCTACCACGGCCTCGGCCACCTCATCGGCCTCGACGTCCACGACATGGAGGACTTCGGCGACCTGGCGGGCTACGCGCCGGACCGCGAGCGGAGGCCCGGGTTCGGCGACCGGTTCCTGCGGCTCGATCGCGACCTCGAGCCCGGCATGACGGTGACGATCGAACCCGGCGTCTACGTGTCACCGGCGGTGTGGTCCCGCGACGACCTGGTCGGCCCGCTCGCCGACTGCGTGAACCGCCCGGCCGTGGACGTGCTGCTGGCGGAGCGGTTCGGCGGCATCCGGATCGAGGACACCGTGCACGTTCTGGCGAGCAACGCGCCGAAGCCCGAGGTGCTCACGAGCGCGCTGCCGAGCGACGCGGACGCGGTGGCGGCGGCGGTGGGGGGCGTAAGTTCAAGGTTGAAGGTTCAAGGTT
>JBHHVO010000190.1:0-6580 GCA_046754365.1 Phycisphaerae bacterium
CCGGCCGGTGGTCCACTCCGTGTGCCCGCGAGCGGTCCGGCCGGCGGAAGGTTGCTATGGGCGCGCGCAGTGACGTATCCAACTCGCAGTGCGCAAGCCGCTGAAACACGCTCTTTTCGCAAGGAATCTGTGTAAGTTGCTCTTGCGCGATGCCGCTACGTCGGGAACAGCGGCGTCGAGAGGTAGCGCTCGCCCGCGCTCGGGAGCACGGCGACGATGACCTGGCCCTTGTGTTCGGGCATGTGGGCGACCTTGTCGGCGGCGCAGAGCGCCGCGCCGGACGAAATACCACAGAGGATTCCCTCTTCGCGGGCGGCCTTGCGGGCCCATGCGAAGCAGTCCTCGTTGCTCACGTGCACCACGTCGTCGACGACGTCGAGGTTGAGCACGCCCGGGATGAATCCCGCACCGATCCCTTGGATCATGTGCTTGCCCGGCTCAAGCGGCTTGCCCGCGCGGGCCTGCGCGATGACCGGCGACGTTTCGGGTTCTATGGCATAACACTTGAATGTCGGTTTCTTCGACTTGATCACCTCACCGACGCCGGTGATCGTGCCGCCGGTCCCCACGCCGGACACGAGCACGTCGGCCTTGCCGTCCGTGTCGTTCCAGATTTCCATTGCCGTCGTGCGGCGGTGGATTTCCGGGTTCGCGGGGTTCTCGAACTGCTGCGGCATGAACGCCTTCGGCAACTCGGCCACGAGCCGCTCCGCCGCCGCGACCGCGCCCTTCATGCCGTCGGCGGCCGGGGTGAGCACGAGCTTGGCCCCGAGCGCCTCGAGCACCCGCCGGCGCTCGATCGACATGCTCTCCGGCATCGTAAGCGTGAGCTTGTACCCCTTGGCCGCGCACACGAACGCCAGCGCGATACCCGTGTTGCCGGATGTCGGCTCGACGACGGTCGTGTCTCTGTCGATCTTGCCGTCGCGCTCGGCCGCTTCGATCATGGCCGTACCGATCCGGTCCTTCACGCTGCAGAGCGGATTGTTGAACTCAAGCTTCGCGTAGACTTTCGCCGGTGAATCGATGATGCGATTGATGCCCACCAACGGCGTCCGCCCGACGGTCGCCGTAATGTCGCTGTAGGACTGCCCCATGGCTGCTCTCCGTGTATGGGTTTCCGGTGCTCCAGGACCAACACCGTAAATCCGTGCCGCACACCTGTCAAACCACGCCCGGCGGGCGGCGTATGTCTTGGCCCACACGGTACGTGGCCGGCATCGTTCGGCTTGTGCGGATGTCAGCGGTCGCCCGGTGGTACCAACGTCCGCGGTTTCACGGTGCTGCGGCCGCCGGTACACTGCACCACACCGGTTCGTGGACGATCACCGGAAATCGAAAGGAGCCCCACCCTTGGCCACACCTGCCTTGCATGCCATCGTCGCGATCATACTCGTATCGCCGCCGGCCGCCGACGGACCCGAACCGGCGGCACCCGTACGCGCCGATACCGTCCGAAGCCCCGCGCCTGCGATCCCTACCGTGCGACTCGCACCGGTTGACGGCTTCGCCACAGAGTCCGCGTACCTGGCCGACATCACGCGACGCGCGGAACGCTTCACTGCGATCGCCGCCACATCGGAACACAACGCGGCGCGCGCGCGGCTGCACTTGGCCGCGGCAAACGTCTTGCTCGCGAAGTACGTTGAGCCCACGTGCACGCGATGGCTGCTCGGCATCATCGCCGACGACACGACCGCAGACGCAGGGCCCAACGGGAGTGAGGCCGACCCGGACGCGACCGGTGCGAACGCGCAAGGCAACAGCGCAGCGGGCGCGAATGTAGCCGGCGCGAACGTAGCCGACACGAGCACAACCGGCACGCGTAAGCCCGCCGCGCATACCGCCGACGCGAACCTGATCGACATCATGGGCCGCGTCCACAACGCACTCGCCAGCGCCACGCGGCACCTCGACGCCGCGCCGGCGGGGGGCCGAACCGATGTCGCCGAACAAAAGACGCTCGCGCAAAGCCGGGACACGCTGGAGGCGTTCGCGGCGGCGGTCGCGGCCCTGCTCGCTGCGTCGGCCGACGAGCGCGACAACGCACGGCTGAGGCGGGCCGCGTCGGCCGTGTCGGGCCTGCTCGAGGACAGCGACCCGGCGGTGGCGGCGGCGGCCGCGCTTTACCAAGCGGCGCTGCGGAGTGAGGCGGGCGACCTCGAGCGGGCGCTCAACACACTCGATCTCGCGCTCGCACCGCCGCCGCGGGGCGCGATGCCACTCGCGTTTTTCGCGAGGCTCTACCGGTGCCGGCTCATCGCCCGGCGTGGCGGCCATGCCGTCGCGCTCGCGTTGCTGTATCAGATGGAGGAGCGCTGCCACGAGTGGTTCGTCGGCGACGCCCGGCAGGCCGATGCGCTCCGCACGGTCACGGTGGTCGAGCTGGGCGTGCTTCGCGACTGGCACGATCGACTCAAGCCCGGGGCCGACAGCGCCGAACGGGCGTGGTGCGCCGAAACCATGAGCCGCCTGATCAGCCGGCGGCTCACGGATCATCCGCCGACCGTGCTCAGGCTCGTCAACGCGGTCCCGATCGTGGTCCCACCGCCAGCCGGCCTCAAATCGGCGCTGGACGCGCCGACGCCTGGGCCGTAGCGAATCGCGGTCCGTCATTACATCGACACACGTGGCGCCACGTTGCGCGTGTGCCGGGTCGCGGTTATCGGGCTTGGGAAACCGGTCCGTCGGTACCGCAAGCGGTCGCGCTTGCGCCCGGTCTTGCGCTCGCACGAACGATCCAGGTCAGCGCCCACCACCCGGCCAAAATGGGTAATACACCCCAAGTCTTGGCAAACACACTGTGGGCGGCTACCCATTCGACCCCTTGACGGCATGTCGGTTCTCGGACCACCGATCAGATTCTGCATCATAACCACTTGTTATCACTTAGGTTATGATTATCCTCTTCGATTTCGGCTGGGTGCGATCTCGTGTGGCACGCGCGGTGCTACCCATATGGCGTCGCTGCGGCGAGACATGCGGGGCGGCAACTATTTGAGGCTTCATCCTGTGCGGGCGTTCCCGCGGGACCGGGGTGCTGGGCGGCGCTTTTGGGGGAGATTGGCGTCGATCCTCACGCTGGATCCGTTGGAACGCCTTTTTTTTGCGCGGCCGCCGCCAGCGAATCATTCCGAGGTCTGGCTTCCGAGCGCTGCGCCATCCCAGAAACTTGCGGGTTTGTGGTCGTTTTTCGCTGGAATCCGGTCAAGTAGTGCGTTATTGTCTTGGGGCTTGGCGGATCAGTTGTTTCGGCGTTGTTCTGCGCGGTGCCGCGTCGGCCACCGAGTCGGGTGCCCTGATGCGATCGCGGGGATCATCGGCGCTGGGTCGCGGTGGTGTGTCACGGACGTATTGCGATGTATACTGAACGCAGAGCGTGCGACATCTGCACAGGGGCGGCGCGTGTACGCACACGTGCCACGCGGACCGTGTTAGAAGGAAGAGGAACGCTATGGCGGTACGACATCATATCAAAGTGCTCGTGATCGATGATGATCCTTCGATCTGCAAGACCGTGGGTCTGCTCCTCGAGGATCACGGATACACACCGCAGACGTATACGGACCCGGAGGAAGCGATCCGCGCCGCGGACGAGGAGTCGTTTCAGATCGCGGTGGTCGACCTGCGCATGCCGTCGATGGACGGCGTCGAGGTCGTCGAGAAGCTCAAGGACATCGACGACCGGATGAGCTGCATCGTCATGACGGCGTATCCGGACCTGGACAGCGCGACCGAGACGATGCGGCGCGGATCGTGCGACTACATCGCGAAGCCGTTCAAGCAGGATGAGCTCGTGGCGTCCGTCGATCGCGCGTGCCAGCGCATGGGCATCATTTACACGAACGAGCACGAGCTGAATAAGCTCATCGGCCAGAGAATCCGCGCGGAGCGGCTGAGCCAGAACCTCACGCTGCGGCAGCTCTCCGACCGGACCGGTTTGACGACGTCGCAGCTCTCGCAGGTGGAACTCGGCAAGAACGCCGCATCCATCTGGGCGCTCGCACGGATCAGCAACTCGCTCGGGCTTCAGGTGTCGGAACTGCTCAACGGATTGTAGCCGTACGGCACGGCGCGTGCGTCCGCTGGCCTGCTCACGGTCCGAGCGGGTGGCCAAGGCGGCGGCGGCGCGGACGGTGCACCCAGGGTGTCGTGCGAACAGCGGGTGGTACCGTGCCGACGTCACACCGAGCGCGCCGAACGGGGCTGGCCGACAGGAGCAAGCCGACGAACCCGACGCCGGGCCGAGCGGCGGCGTCGCGAGGCAAACGAAACGCCCCTTGAGGGACACGTGAGGAGCAACATCTGATGCGCACTGAATCGCACAAGGACGTCCTGGTACTGGCGCTGGCGCTCGTGATGTTCCCGGCAGGATGCGTGAGCGTCCGCGCCACCCGGCAGCCGGATGCCGTGCATCCGCCGGCCGTGGCCGACGCGGTTATTCTGGTCAAGGGTATTACGTGACCTGGTTGAGGCTTTAACGTCAGGCGCTCGGTCGAGCGCGTAGCGGGTGTGAAGGCGGCGTCGGTGGACCTCAACACGGGGCGGGTGCGCGTGATGTTTCAGCCGGGCGCCACGGCGGAGGCGGCCCACCTCAGGGATGCGGTGACGGCGGGTGGATTCACACCCGTGACGGTCGAGATGAACGGCGTCGTGTACGAAGCCCCGACGCCATAGGGCCATTCTTGGAGCGGTTATACGACATGTGTGGCTGGCGTCTATACCGGTGGTCGCGTGTCTTCGTGCCGGGGGCACTCTTGATGGGATTCGGCGGCTGCCTTGGGCCGAATCCGGGTTTCTTCATCAGCACGTCGGCGGCGAATGCAGCGATTTCCACGCTTATCGGCACCTGGCTGCGCGACGCGTTGGCGTTGGGGTCGGGCTGAAATGTTTCCTGTCGTGGCCCGGCCGGCCCGGCGCCGGGGCATCGTGGCGGCCACGGTGGTGGCCGCGTGGGCACCTTACGTAGGGGTCCTCGCGGGACCGATCAACAGCGATGTTGCGTTCACACCGCGCGAAGGGGGGAGCGTTCTGCGCCTCCAATACAGCTTTCGGGAGGCCGGCGACTCAGGCGACATCCGACACGTCAACGCGTCCGGGGTGACGGCGACGTATGTGTACGGGTTGAAGGCGCGTGTGGGTCTGTTCCTCACGGTGCCGTACATGAACCGCCAGGTGGACCGCATCGCACCGCGGATGGGGCGCATCGAGGCGGCGCACGACGGTGTCGGCGACGTTACGGTGCTGGCCAAATATCGGTTCTGGCAACGGGACACACGCCCGCGGGAGACGTACCGCCTGGCGGCCCTGGGTGGCTTGAACATCCGCAGCGGCGACTCGGATTTCAGCAGCGACAGCTATGATCCGATACTCGGGGCCGTGTTTACGTTCCGCCGGGATCGCCACCTTGTTGACGCCGACGTGATCTACACATTCAACACGGGCGGCGGCGCGTTCCGCGACGACGCGCTTCGGTATGACGTCGCGTACTCATTCCAGTTTGCTCCGGCCGTCTACGACGCCGCGTACAACTACGAGTGGAACGCGGTCGCGGAGATCAACGGGCGGTACACGACCGACGGATCGCACGAAGTGTTCTTCTCGCCGGGCGTGCAATACGTGACGGAGCAATGGGCGCTGGAACTATCGATCCAATTGCCGATCATCCAAGAGCTCGCCGACAACGGGCCCAAAACCGACTACCGGTTGGTCGTCGGCGTCCGGTTTCAGTGGTGACGTCGGGCGCGTGGACCGTACCGCGTGCATGGTGCGAACTTTGGTGCGCGGATTGGTAGCAACCTTGATTCGAGTCCTGGATACGCTGCCTTCGGACGGCGTCGGGGGGACGTAACGGCCAGTCTCGTGTGCATGGATCCAGACATCCTGACGTTCCGATCCGGAACCTATGAAACAAGGTGTTGTCGTACGATCCCATCGAAGACAGGGTGTGAGAATGGATCGCGGAAGTTCCGGCCGACACGAGTGATGCATTCGCCAAGAATACGGCGTGTTCCCGCGGCATCGGAAGCTACGCCGCACATGCGTAACAAAGCGGCGCACGGGCGTCATCCCCCGCACGGCGGAACGAGGATCGGGTCTATTAGCTCCAGGACCATGTCCGGAAAAGTCAGATCGACGACCGTGTCCGCGTTTACGTCGATGAGGAACGTGTCCTGACACCCAACAAGCCCAACGGTTACCTCCACCTGATCCGGCGGCGGGAACTCGGGTGGAGGTAGTGTCGGACCCAGCGGTGTGGCACATTCCTCTCGAGCGCCAGTGGTCAGCGTGAGCGCAAACGACCCGTCCGGCCCGGTTACGAGCACGGGAAGCGACCGCTGCGACGCTGAACCGGACACAAACCCGATGGGTTCACCATTGACGAAGGGGCGTGCCCCGATGAAGGCGCCGGGCAGGGGTGCGAGGGAGTCCGCGTCAACCACCTGGCCTTTGATGATAACGTAATCAATGAATCGTCCTTTGAACAGGCAAGCGACGCAACTCGCTGCGACTACGCAGGACGATCCGACGGTGATCAGAAGGATTCGGCGCACAGTCCTTGTTTTCCAAAAACGAGCGA
>JBHHVO010000191.1:0-6548 GCA_046754365.1 Phycisphaerae bacterium
TGGACGGGGTTGAGCCATTGGCGCTGTTCGACGAGATCCAATTGGAATTGGTATGCGTCGTGCGTCCGTTCCTGACGTTTCCCCCGGACCCGAGTGGTGTACCCGCGGCGGTGCCGTTAGACTCGCTGCCCGTCCAAGGGAGGAATACGGATGTCTCAAGGAACTGATCGAGGGACAATGGATTCGCGATCGAACCGTTCCAGATGTCGCTTTGTCCATCCGCGATGCGCGTCGTGCCGTCGAGCAGATACACCGGCGACGTAAACCCGACCACCGCATTATCCCGGGCGTTGACCGTCGCGGTGGACGCGATGGCGAACCACGCGACGCCCATGTCCGCGCCGGTGAGACAGCTCAGTGCGGCCTGGTCGTTGACGAACTGATTGTAATCGGCGATGTCCGAACTCAGCGCATCGCGGATTCCGACCGTGACAAAAGCCAGGTGATACGTGTCCCCGGGTTGCAGGTCATCCGGGATAACGACGCCCGCCCGCGACGATGGCAACACAGCAAGAACTGAAACCACGGCGGTCAAGATCAGAGCGTTCGTGCGAAACATGAGGGGTCCCTTCCTTTCGAGGTGGCGGCCGGCTCGATCAAGAACGCGCGCAAACCCATGTCGCCGTCGACACGGAACCATTTTGCCGTCCTGGTGATTCGCCCAAAGCCGCCTCCGGCCGACTAGCAGCTATCAGCACCGCATATCAGAGATGATCCCCAAAGTCAAGCCTTTCTTAATGCTTTTTCCCACGCCCACAGCGCCCCGTCGTAATCGAGGCGCGTTGTGTCGCGGGTCGCATTCCGCCATGCGGCCAATGCGCGCAATACCTTGCTGGAGCTAAACTTACGCACGAGACGGCTTCACACTTCGTGTCGCGGGGCTAACCCTTCACCCACGGGCGTGTCCAACGGTTCGTGACCGCCGGATGGCGCCGGCGGCTTATCGGACGTTGGGCCGCGCGGCCTCGCCGGGTCGCAAGATCCGCGCAAAGGCCCACATACGGGGAGACATGCCGTGAATCGAACAATACTTTCATCGGGATGGATGGGCGCCGTGGCGGCTGGTGTAGTCGGTGGCGCCGCCGCGTCGGCTTCGGCCGGGCACGATGTCACGTATGTCACGCGGGCGTGCGCACCGGCGGTAACGTATACCACCGGCGTTGACGTCGCGTATGCGTCGCCGGCGTATACGTACACGCGGATCGTCTACACCGCGCCGGCGGTGTCATACACGTCGGCGTATCCTACGACCTACACGTACGCGACGGACCGGCACTACACGGTCGCGCCCGTGGTGTATGCGCCGCGGTACCGTTACGTCGTGCGCCGGCCGGTCTACCACCGACGGCACGTTGTCTACCGGCGGTACCGTGGCGGCGACCACGGTCATGGTTTCCGCGTGCGTTGGGGCCACCACGGCGTGGGTCTCTCGCTGGGCTGGTGGCGCGGCCACGATCATCGACACCACGGGTTGCGCCTGCGCCTCGGTGGTCACCACGGGCATCACCGATTCGGTCTGCGTTCGCGGTTCCGTGGGCACCGGCACGGACACGGCAGCCGCGGGTTCTCGCTGCACATCGGACGGTAGCGCCGTGGATGAAACCCGGCGTTCGCGTTTGCATGCGGCGGAATACGACAGCGCCATCAAGCGTCTTACGGCCCCCGAACGCAGGTTGGACAAGTCCGAACACCGCGTTCTCGACGTCACCGGCCGCGAACCGAAACACCTACGACAATGCGCTTCCCGTTCATGCGATGCCGACCTCCAAACGGTACGTGAACCTATCCATGCCTCGGCCAACGATGCTCCCGTGAGCACCGCCCCGTTAGCTGTACCGCGATCCGTGGCGCGTGCGCATGCCAATCCCAGTATCGAGCGCTCGTACGCCAAGCCGAGAAAAGTTTCAGGAAGATCCTGCCGCATCCTCCCGCCTGATCGTGTGGGTTCGACGACCCGCCGCCTCCTTGCGAGCGCGGCTCGGATCTGGCCGACAACCCCCAGAATCCCGGGTGACCCTGCACGATGCGTGGTCCTGGAATCTTCCTGACGCTTTCGCTCGATCGGTGGCTATCCGCCGCGCAGCTGTACCAGCACGCCGGACAGAGCGACGACCACGGCGGCCGCGATGAGCAGGATCGTCAGCCACGTCGCGCTCTTGGCGCGGATGCCGGCGAATCCCGGCCCGCGGCTCACGAGCGCGCTCGCGATGAAGAAGATCAAAACCGCCGTGAGCAGTTTGGCCCCGAACACGGGGTGGTACGGCATGGCGGGCAGGTGCGGTCTGATCGCGAGCAGGTAGAAGTTGCCGAAACCCGTGACCAGCAGCAGCGCGATGCACACGTGTACCACCCTGGCCCAACGCGCCGTGAGCGCTTCGCGCAGCCGCGCACGCGCCGGATCGTCGGCCCCGTCGCGCAGCGCCGGCAGCACGGCCAGGCGCATGTACGCCGCGCCGCCGACGGTCGCCATGGCGGCGCCGATGTGCACCCACCGGACCAGGAGCGTCGTTGGTTCAACACTGCTCAGCACTTGTTCACTCCGTTGCGTTTCACGAGGTCATGGTAGGTCCATCATCGTCCGTTCGCCCGGTTGCGTGACGCCAGGTCGCGCCCGTTCGATCCACACGCTCTACTGGAAGCGCGCGTCGAGCAAGTCCTGCTGGTGCAGCAGCTCGAAGTTGTTCTCGCGCAGTTGCCGGACGGCCTGATCGATGTTGTCCGGGAGCACGGCGAGCGCGCCGTGCCCTTTCGGATGGATGAGTAGTGGGTAGGTGTAGTGGATGTTGACCTCGCCGCGCAACAGCGCGGTCCACGTGTGCAACAACGCGCGCTTGCCGCGCGGCAGGCTCACGACAATGAGCTCCGTCTCGCTCACCGGGAAGCGCGCCTGCCGGAGCAGCTCGAACGCGCCGTCGGGGTCGTCGAGGATCATGCGGCAGATCGCGCAGTCGACGGAATACACGACGGACACCGCGAGGATCCGCACCTCGGTTCGGTCCAAGAGTTTGGTCAATCGGAGTAATTGCCCGACGCGGTTCTCGACGAAAATGGACTGTTGGCGGATCGTCGGGTAGTCCTGGCCGTGAAGTGTGGATAGAGGTTCGGCTTCCATGTGCTGCTCAGTTTATCGGTCAAACGTGTCGTGGAAACCCCGATTCGCGGGCTTCGTCGCCGACGTCGGTGCCGGCTCGTATGCCAATTCCGCAGCCGCACGCACTGTCACGTTGGCAGTCCAGCGACCGCGGTGCGCGGGTGCTGTCCATTACTTATTGTATCACAATAGGTTACGGGTTTCAATTCCGGCGGCACTTTGGCCCGGGACCTGCTGTCGTCGGTTGGAGGGGCGCGGCGCGCCATCGTGGCGTTGTACGGAATCATTGGGAGGATGCGGTTATGGCGAAAATCATCGGAATCGACCTGGGGACGACAAACTCCGTTGTCAGTGTAATGGAGGGCGATACGGCCAAGGTCCTCACGAATGCCCACGGGTCGCGGCTCACACCATCGGTGGTGGCGATCACCGACAAGGGCGAACGCCTTGTCGGACAGGTGGCCAAGCACCAGCAGATCACGAATCCGGAAAACACGATCTTTTCCATCAAGCGATTCATCGGCCGGCGGCACAACGAGGTGTCGAGTGAGGAGAAGATTGTGCCGTACAAGGTCATCGGCGGTGCCGACGAGCCGGTCAGGGTCGAGGCGCGCGGCAAGCGGTACACACCGGAGGAGATCAGCGCGATGATCCTCCAGGACCTGCGCAAGACCGCGGAGGACTATCTCGGCGAGCAGGCCGACCGCGCGGTCATCACCGTGCCGGCGTACTTCAACGACTCGCAGCGCAAGGCCACAAAGGACGCGGGCGAGGTCGCGGGCCTGACCGTCGAGCGCATCATCAACGAACCGACCGCGGCCGCCCTCGCGTACGGCCTGGATAAGAACAAGGAGCAGACCATCGCGGTCTTCGACCTCGGCGGCGGGACGTTCGACATCTCGATCCTCGAGATCGACCCGGACATCGGGACGTTCGAGGTCAAGGCGACCAGCGGCGACGGGCATCTCGGTGGCGACGACTACGACGAGGAGATCATCGACCACCTGGCCGAGACGTTCCGCAAGCAGGAGGGCGTCGACCTCCGCGAAGACCCGATGGCGCTGCAACGGCTCAAGGAAGCGGCGGAAAAGGCCAAGTGCGAGCTTTCCACGGTGATGGAAACGACCGTGAACCTCCCGTACGTCACGGCCACGGCGTCAGGCCCCAAGCACCTGCAGATCACGCTCACGCGGAGTCAGTTCGAGCAGCTCACGCGGAACCTGACGGAACGGTGCCGCAAGCCGGTCATGGAGGCGCTCGAGGGTGCGAAGATGACCGCAAAGGACATCGACGACGTCGTGCTCGTCGGCGGATCGACGCGCATTCCGGCCGTGCAGGCGCTGTGCAAGGAGATCTTCGGCAAAGAGCCGAACAAGGCCATGAACCCGGACGAGGTGGTGGCCGTCGGCGCGGCGATCCAGGGCGCGGTGCTCGCGGGTGACAAGGACGACATCGTGCTGCTTGATGTCACGCCGCTGACACTCGGCGTGGAAACGCTCGGCGGTGTGTCCACGCCGCTCATCGAGGCCAACACGACGATCCCGACGACCAAGAGCGAGACCTTCTCCACCGCCGCCGACAATCAGACCGAGGTGACGATCCACGTGTTGCAGGGCAACCGGCCGATGGCGATCGACAACCGCACGCTCGGTCGATTCAACCTGACGGGGATCGCGCCGGCCCCGCGCGGCGTGCCGCAGGTGGAAGTGAAGTTCGACATCGACCGCAACGGCATCATCAACGTTTCGGCCAAGGACAAGGCCACCGGCAAGGAGCAGTCCATCCGGATCGAGGGCAGCGGTGGCATCTCCAAGGACGAAATCGAACGTATGAAGAAGGAGGCCGAAGAGCACGCCGCCGACGACCTGAAGAAGGCGGAGCTCGTCAAGCACCGCAACGAGGCGGAGAACGCGGCGTATCAGATCGAACAGCAGCTCAAGGAACACGGCGACAAGGTGCCCGCCGATGAGCGATCCAAGATCGAATCCGCCGTCAGCAACGTCCGCGACGTGCTCAAGGGCGACGACACGGACGCGATCAAGAAGGCCCAGGAGCAACTCATGCAGGCCGCGCAGTCGATCGGCAAGATCATCTATGAGCAGGCGGCCCAACAGGCCGCCGCGACGCCGCAGGCCGGCGCCGGCGACGCGGGCGCCGCCCAAACCGCCTCCGCCGGAAATGGCGACGGCAAGAGCGACGACAACGTCATCGATGCCGAGTTCGAGGTCAAAGACAGCAAGTAAACAGTGCCTCGCCGCCGCATCCCCGGGTGTGTGACACGTCCGGCGGGCCTGATCAGAGCCCCAAGCGCAAGGGGTATCACCAAGGTGTATCACCGATGCCGGGCCCCGCACCCGGCTCACGGCGCACTACCGCGACTTGCGAACGGACTTGGGCGGCAGCGAAATCACCTGACCGATTTGCAGCAACTTCGCATCGCCATGCACCAACGCCTTGTTGAGCTCGAAGAGCTCGTTCCAAAGGCCGGCATCGCCAAGGACATCCCGCGCGATGGAGTAGAAGCTGTCGCCCGGTTTCACGCGGTACGTGCGCGGCGGCGTCCTGATCTTCGAACCGTTCGGCGCGGCCGATTCCTTGCGGCGTGCGTCACGCGTGCCGACCAGCGCCGGTGATCGTCGCGCCGACCGCGCCGCCGCGTCCGACGACGGCGCGGCAGGGATGCGAACCACCGACCCTGCGCGAAGCCGATTCGGGTCCGTGATCGAGCGGTTGTGTCTGCGCAACAGCGACTCGAATCGGGCATCCCCATAGTACGTCACCGCGAGCGTGCGCAAGGTTTCGCCGGGTTGTACGCGGTGCAGATCCACCGCAATGGGCGGATCGTCGCCGGCGCGATCGCCGCTTGCCGGCGGGACCGCGCCACGCGCCGCGGCACCGGCAGCGTCACGCGAAGACTTCGGATTCGCCACGACCGACGACCGCGCTACGGGCCGGTCGGTCGGCGACGCCTGGGCGCCGGCGGCCGGGTTGACGGGTGCCTGCCGACCCACACGACGCGCCGGTCGCCCGCGCGCTTCGGCGACGCGACCGGTTGGTTTCGCGGTGGGGTCCACGCCGCCGGCTGGCGTCGCGCGGGGCTGAGACGACGGTGGACGCGCTGGCCGCCCGCGAACGCCGGTCGGCCGCGACGCAGTCCGCTTCGGGGGCCCCGAGGTACGGGGCGCGGCTCGACCGCCGCGCGCCGCCGCCATGGCATCGGACCCCTGGCCGACGGGCGACCGCTTCGACGCGCCGGCAGCAGCGCGGCGACCGGCGTCGGCGCTCACCGCCCGGCGGCGGGCCGACCCGCGTTGCCGCGCCACGTCCGTCGCCGGCTCCGTCGTGGATGCGTTCGGCGTCACCGCGCCCGCGTTCCGGGATGCCGCACCGGCGCGCTGGTCTGACAACGCGCCCGCGTCACCGGTGCCTGGCGAGACCGACCCGCCATCCGACAGGT
>JBHHVO010000192.1:0-6526 GCA_046754365.1 Phycisphaerae bacterium
TCGCGCGGCCGTTTGATGCAGAGGAACGCCGACCGGGGCTCGAAAGGCCGCGCGGACTGAAGGCCGCGGCCACATCGCAGGAGACGCCTCATGCTGCTCGGCATCGTGAGGGGTTCGATCGTCTCGACGATCAATCACCCGTTCTATGACAATCGCCGTCTCCTGATGATCGATCGCACGGATGCGAACTGGCGGCCGAGCGGAACCTACCTCATCGCCATCGACACGGTGGATGCCGGCGTGGGCGACCGCGTCCTCGTCCTCGACGAGGGCAACGGCGCCCGGCAGGTGCTGGACGACCCGAGCGGTCCGGTCCGGTCGGTCATCGTGGGGATTGTTGACGCGGCGGATGTTCCTCAGGCATCTTGAGTGAGTGTTTCAATCATGGCAATCTACGAGTTCACATCTGATAACATTCAGAAGATCGAAGAATCATCATTCTCGGCTTTTGGCATCAAGGAACGCAGCGACTTGCAGCGGCTTCTCAGAGAGCGCATTGACGTTGTGTCGCCGGACACGCTTGTGCTGTCCGAGGAATTCGGTACGTGGGAGGATAGCCGACGACGAATCGACTTGCTGGGGCTCGACCAGGAAGCCAACCTCGTGGTCATCGAATTGAAGCGGGGCGAGGATGGCGGCCACATGGAGCTGCAGGCGATTCGATACGCTGCAATGGTGTCGACGCTCACCTTCGAACAGGTCGTCGCCGCTCGTGCTGAGTTTCAGACCAGACACGGTATCGAAGGAGATGCCGCGCAAGCCATCCTGAGCTTCCTGGAATGGGACGATGCGGATGAGGATCAATTCGCACAAGATGTGCGGCTCGTCCTTGTCTCGGCGGATTTCTCGAAGGAGTTGACAACCGCAGTTATGTGGCTCAACACCCACGACCTTGACATTCGATGTGTGCGGCTCAAACCCTATTCGTTACAGGGGCGCGTGTTGCTTGACGTGCAGCAGGTGATTCCTCTACCAGAGGTTGCGGATTACCAGGTGCAGGTTAAGGAGAAGGTCCAGAAAGGGAGAAAAGCGCGGAAGGCCAACATGGACTTTACGCGTTACGACATCTCGGTCGGAGGCAGGGTATACCGTGCCCAGTGGAAGCGACGAGCGATCTTGATCGCAGTTCAGGCGTTGATAAAAAGTGGCGTTCCGGCTGCTCGGATAACCGATCTGCTGAATTGGCGTCCAGGGGCGGTATGGTGGGAAGTTGATGGCAAATGCGACATGGAGCAATTCCTTGTGAAGGCCGCACAGTCGGCGAAGACGCGTGGCAAGACGTTTAATGAACGCCGCTGGTTCATCCGGGACGACGAGCTGTTCCACATCGGTGACGCCACCCTTGCTTTCACGAACCAATGGGGCGTACACTGGCCTCGGGCAATGAAGGTGCTTACCGAGGCATTCCCCGAACAGCAGATCACGTTCACTCCGTCGAAGACAGGCGACAGCGCCGAAGTCGAACCCTGAGGGAATCGGCAACACACTTGAGGTTCTGGCGTGGCTTATGCGCCCCGTTCGTCCGGTGGGAGCGCAAGGCATGTCTCTGGACATACTTCTTTGGATGAGAACCAGGGAATCAGATGCGGCGCAGCTACTCAACTGGGCTTTGACGCGGCTGCGGGCGCGCGGCAACACAAGCAGCAACGCGCACGCGTTTCACGGCGAAACCGTGCGACACGGTGCGGCGGCGAAGTGCCACGCGCCTGTCATACGCGGAAACCACTACAAAACAAGGGGATTTGCGACACGGTGCGACGCAAAGTGACACGGTGCGGCACTGCACCGCCAGGGACTCGAACCCCGGACCCGCTGATTAAGAATCAGCTGCTCTGCCGACTGAGCTAGCGGTGCGACAACTGTCCAGCGCATTGAACCACGGCCAACGGACGCCGTCAACCGCCTTGGTGCGCGGCATGCGGTGTCGCCGGCCCGTGCGCATGTCGGATGTGGTCTCCGGGCCGTGTGGGCATGCGTTTCGCTCCGGTCACCAACCCGAACCGACATTGGCCGCCGTGCTTCAGCAACAACCGCCGCCGGGCCGCAACGTCACCGCACCGAACGGGGCCCCGCCATCGCCGCCGCCAGAGCAGTCAAACCGGCCCAGGTGCGTCGCGCGCCCGCCGATGACTTCGAAGTGTCGACCGTACCGCGTGCGCGACACCATCGACGCCGTGTTGCCGCACACCGGCACGCGCTGCCCGGTCCGAAAGACGTGGTGATCGTCGAGCGTGAACGCGTGTGGTGATTCGGGGAGCGTGCCGCGGTACATCGCGACCTGACCGTAATCTTCGCACCCGTCTTCGAGATCGTCGAGCTTGAACGCCCGGATCGTCGCGGCGCAAAAGTCGACCATGCCGACCCTGGCCTCCATGTCGGCGTCGCTGATGTCGAACCGCCGGCTGCTCACGACGCGATGGTCAAAACAACCCACACCCCGCAACATCCGGCGGAAGTCTTCGATGTACATCGCGCCGCCGAGGCATTCTCCGCGCATGACCGGATCCGCCCGCACCGACGCCGGCACGCGCCGAGACGCGAACACGTCGGAGAAGTACAGCTCGCCACCCGGCTTGAGCACGCGAAACACCTCCGCGAACACACGCGTCTTATCCGGTGATAGATTGATGACACAATTCGATATCACGACGTCCACCGAGTCATCCGCGATGCCGAGCCCACCCAAGTCCTCGATGCACCCGTGGTGGAACACGACGTTCGACGCCGCGTGCCCGAATCGACGCGCCTGCGCGTCCGCATGCCGGCGCGCGACGTCGATCTGCTCACGCGTCATGTCCACGCCGATCACCCGGCCGGTCGGTCCCACGAGCTTCGCGCAAACGTACGCGTCCCGCCCGGTCCCGCAGCCGAGGTCCAAAACGGTCGCACCATCGAGCGCCGGCGGAATCGGCGACCCGCAGCCGTAGAACTTGTCGATGATCTCGTCGTCGATTAGCGGCAACGCGTCACGTATGTGCTGCGGCGGCGCATCCGACACGCAGCATGCCTGTGTCTTCAGGTCGTCGGTGCCCGTTAGCTGCTTGCCGTAGTAGTCCTTGACTTGCTCGCGTACGTCTTCGGCGCTCAACGGTTTCATCAAATCTCTCTGTCCCAAAAGCGAACGGCCGCGCGTACCCAGGCCGCGCGGCGCCTGCAGGATCATAGTCGTGGAATCCGCGCTTGGAAAGCGCCCGGGTACGCCGCGTTGCGCGGCGGTTGCGCCGCAGCCGCGTGCCTTCGCGTGGCCGCGTGGGCCACCTCCTGCCGGAGGTGGGGGCGCGGATCATCCTGAGCCGATGACGTCACCACCAGCGCGGCCCTGTGAATCGCCCGGCGACCGGGCATGCTCGCGCCTTCGGCTTGGGCATGACACCTTGCGGCTTGGGCATCGCACCCTGCGCGAATCGTCGCGGGCGTGCGGAAACACCATGCGAGCGCTCCCGTACGGCCGCCGGTCGCGTACAATGGCCCCGATGCCGCAGATCCACGTCGAACAACTCACCAAGACCTTCCGCGTCCCCGTGCGCGAGGGCGGGTTTACCGCCGCCGTCAAGAGCCTCGTGCGACGCCGCTACCGCGACGTCCGGGCCGTCGAATCTATCGACATAACCATCCAACCAGGTGAGATCGTCGGATTCCTCGGACCCAACGGCGCCGGAAAGACGACCTCACTAAAAATGTTCGCCGGACTCTTGCACCCGACGAGCGGCCGGGCGACCGTCCTGGGCCACATACCGTGGCGCCGCGAGCCAGACTACCTCCGCCGCATCAGCATGGTGATGGGCCAACGCAGCCAGCTCAACTGGGACCTGCCCGCGATGGACTCGTTCCTCCTGCACCTGGCCGTGTACGGTGTCGACAACACCCGCGGACGACAAACCCTCGGCGAGCTCGTCGAACTCCTTGACCTCCAGGCCGTGCTCAGAAAGCAGGTCCGCCAACTCTCCCTCGGCGAGCGCATGAAGTGTGAGCTCTGCGTCTCGCTCCTCCACGAGCCGGCCGTCCTGTTCCTCGACGAACCCACGCTCGGCGTCGACATCACCATGCAGACGCGCATCCGCGACTTCATCGGCGCCTACAATCGACGTTGCGGCGCGACCATCATCCTCACATCCCACTACATGGCCGACGTGACCGCGCTCTGCAAGCGGATCATCGTCATCGACCACGGACGCATTCTCTTCGACGGCGCGCTCGACACGCTCAGCGCGCGGCTCGCACCGTTTAAAGTCATCGCGATCGACCTGAGCGACGACGTCGACGGATACGACTTCGCACGCGTCGGCGCCGTGCTGGAACGTACGCCACGCAAGGTCACACTCCGCATCCCGCGCGACAACGCCGCCCAAGTCACCGGACGCCTGCTCGCGGATCTGCCCGTCCTCGACCTCACGATCGAGGACCCACCGATCGAGGACGTCATCAAACGCGTCTTCAACCCCGAGGCGGAACCGGCGCCGTGATCACCCCGCCGAACACGACACACGCCCGCGCCGAGCCCGCGCCGCGTGGCGCCACGCTCGCCGCCGCGCTCCGGGCGTACCTCAAGGTCTCCCTCGCCGCCATGTTCCAGTACCGCGGCGAGATCATCCTCTGGGCCGTGTGGGGGCTCGTATACCCCGCCGTCGCCATGGCGATGTGGAGCGCCGCCGTCGCCGGCAACCCGGGCCGCGCGGACATCGGCGGATTCGGACCGCGAGAATTCGCCGGGTACTTCCTGCTCACCATGGTCGTCGGACACCTCTGCACCGCGTGGGACATCTTCGAAATGGGACACCTCGTGCGCAGCGGCCGCATGTCGCCGCTGCTCCTCCGGCCGATCCTGCCGCTCTGGCGGGCCCTGTCCGACAATGTCGCGTATAAGATACTTACGCTCGCCGTCCTCGTGCCGACGTGGCTCGTCGTCGCGTGGGTCGCGCGCCCGACCATCGCCACGTCATGGACGCACGTGCTCATGGGCGTGCCCGTCGTCGTGCTCGCGGCCGCGCTGAACTTCATCTGCGGCTACACGCTCGCCCTGGCCGCGTTCTGGATCACAAAGATGGACGCGCTCGCGGGGCTCTGGTTTGCCGGAAGTCTTTTTCTTGGTGGGCGGCTCGCACCGCTTTCGATCCTGCCGGCGCCGCTGCAATGGGCGGCCGCGGCGACGCCGTTCAAATGGATCATCTGGTTCCCCACGGTGACGTGGTCGGGCCGGCTTGAGCCCGGGAACATTCTATGGGGCATGCTGTGGCAGTTGTGCTGGCTCATCGGCGCCGTCATCGCGTTCAAGCTCATCTGGCGCGCCGCGATCAGACGCTACAGCGCCGTCGGCGCCTGACCGATCCGCCCGGCGAAGAACTGTGGCACCGGCTGCCAGCCGGTGTATATGTGTGGCACCGGTTTCCAACCGGTGAACCTCCGCGCTGAACACCTATGAGAGTCCACACCCCTCCACAGGCCGATACCGCTCGACATAACCCTGGAACATGACACTCAAACGCTACATCAAGCTGCTCTGGCTCTTCACGCGCGTGAGCATCCAGAACGACGCCGCATACCGCGCCGACTTCGTCGCACACGCGTTCATGGCCGTCGGGCAACTGCTCGCGGAACTCATTGGCGTATGGACCGTATTCTCGAACACGCAGTCGCTCGCCGGCTGGAACGCGTACGAGGTGCTCGCCCTTCTCGGCGTGTTCCGCATGATGACCGGCATCATCGCGCTGCTCATCGCGCCCAACATGCGACTCATCATGGACGACATCCGAGAGGGAACGCTCGACTTCGTCCTCATGATGCCCATCAGCACGCAGTTCTACGCCAGCACGCGCCGCGTCGTCGTCTGGCGACTCGCCGACGTCATCCTCGGCCTCGCACTCGCGCTCTATGCAGCCACACACCTAAGCGGCGGCGTACCCCTACCCCGCGTCCTCGGATTCATCACACTACTCACGGCCGGATCGGCGATCATCTACGCGTTCTGGCTCGTGCTCGCGACGCTCGCGTTCTGGTTCACGCGCATCACGAACATCGAGATGGTCTTCTGGAACGTGTTCGAGGCGGGACGCTACCCGGTCGACATCTACCGCCCTTGGCTCAGATGGGGCCTGACCTATGTTATACCCCTCGCGTTCCTTACAACATTCCCCGCCGCCGCGCTCATGGGAAAAAACCGCCCGACCGCGCTCATCATCGCGCTCCCCGTCGCCGCGCTCGCGCTTTTGCTCTCATCGATGTTCTGGCGCTACGGCCTGCGCCGCTACAGCGGCGCGTCCGCATAAACATGACACCCCGGTCCCGTAGCGTCCGGCCCCCGTGCTGGACGTAGCGCCCACCACCCATCAAATACCCGGCGATACTCACCGCGCGGTCACACACCCACCATACGCCTTCGCCGAAGCACAACGAGCGCCGCACCCAGCAACGCAACGGTCATGGCCGCCATCCCCCACGTCGACATCGTCGGGATCGGGCCCGCCCCACCCCCAGCGCCCAGCGCGATCGCCGTCCCAAGATCAACCCCCGTAATCACGTCCTCCAAACC
>JBHHVO010000193.1:0-6523 GCA_046754365.1 Phycisphaerae bacterium
AGGGGGATCTGCTCTACATGCCGACGACCGACCCGGGGATCAGCGTGACCAAGGCTCGCGAGCTGCTCCAACAGACCGACGCGCTCATTGCGAGCTTCCCGGAAGTGCACCACGTGTTCGGCAAGATCGGCCGCGGAGAGACCGCCACCGATCCGGCACCACTAAGTATGATCGAAACGACGATCATGTTGGAACAGGACCACAGCAAGTGGCGTACGCGTCACTTCGATCGGTGGTTCGCGTTTCTGCCGGGGTGGCTCAAGCATTACTCCGGGCTGCACTACTTCTGGCCCGAAGAACGACCGATCACGATCCCGGAGTTGACCTACGGTTACGAGGACCGCGGCGAGCACATCCCCGGCCTGAACGAAGTCGTGGCATTCCCCGGCCTCACGAACGCGTGGACCATGCCGATCAGGACGCGCATCGACATGCTCTCGACGGGGATTAAGACGCCGGTGGGGATCAAGCTGATGGGTGACAATCTGCATGTGCTCGGCGACCTGGTGGAACGGATTGCGTCGGAAGTACGTGTGCTGCCCGGCACGCTCAGCGCTTATCCCGACAAGACCGTCGGCGGCAACTATGTGGACTTCGAGATCAACCGCGACGAGGTGGCGCGATACGGTTTGCGGACCGACGATGTTCAGGATGTGATCCTTTCCGCCATGGGCGGCATGAACATCACTTGGACGATCGAAGGGCTCGAGCGGTATCCGGTGAACCTTCGCTACAAACGGGAACTGCGTGACAACATCCCGGCGCTCAAGCGAACGTTGGTGGCGACCCCTTCAGGTGCGCAAGTTCCGTTGGCCCAGCTCACCAGGATTCGCATCCACAAGGGGCCGCCGAAAATCTTAAGCGAGAACTCGCGCATGTCCGCCTGGATATATGTAGATCTGACAACGAGCGATGTCGGTGGGTGGGTCGACCGTGCCAGGCAGGTCGTCACCGAGAAGATCGCGCTGCCGGCGGGTTACAACATCGTCTGGTCCGGGCAATACGAATACATTCAAGCGGCCAACAAGCGTCTGGCGATTGCGGTACCGGCCGTGTTCGTCCTGATCGTCATGCTGCTGTATATCTCGCACAAGAGTTGGTTCGACACGTGTGTCGTGCTGCTCGCGGTTCCGTTCAGCCTCATCGGCGCCGTCTGGTTCATGCACTTCGCCGGCTACAACATGTCGCTGGCGGTCTGGGTCGGCCTCATTGCGCTCGCCGGACTGGATGCGGAAACCGGCATGGTGATGCTGCTCTATCTGCATAACAGCTACGACAAACGCAAGGCCGAAGGCCGGATGAACAACCTGGCCGACCTCAAGGCCGCGATTCACGAAGGCGCCGTCCTACGGATTCGCCCGAAGACCATGACGGTCATGACCACCATGATGGGGCTCGTGCCGATCATGATCGGCACCCAAACCGGCTCGGATGTGATGAAACGCATGGCCGCGCCCATGTTCGGCGGCCTGCTCACCAGCTTTACGATGGAACTCTTGATCTACCCGGTGATCTTCCTCGTCGCCAAGCAGTTCGAGGTATGGCGCAGCCAGCGACGCGTGCAGCGGAACCCGACCACGTGACGAAGTGGAACATGGGAATGAGACGGGCGGAGCGAGAGAACTCCGTATGATGATTGCTCTGCGTACAACGTGTGTTACCGGCGCGTGGGTGGGAAGTAGCGTGACGGCCCCGGTATCTTGAACCTCCTACCGATGGTGCTCTGGCGGACGGCTACGGAGATTCGGAAGCAGAGGTTCGGTGCCGGCACGGCTTGACGCGGTGCGGTAGTGTGTCGATGGGAACTGCTCGACGAACGGCGCGTCGGCGGCGGAGCGGTTGCAGGAATCGATTGGCAGCGGATATGGGAGATCGTATCGAGGGTCGAGAGGGCGTCTTCTCCGCAAGTGGCGAAGGAGCGACGGCGACCCTCCTGCACAGCGGCATCGGTGCTTCCACACCGAGTGTGGCGCGGATTTGGACCCGGCACGCAAGTAGGTCCTCACGACAACGGGATTGAAGATACGGACTACACCTGCCGACGGTGCCGCCGCCGATTCGCCCGCCGAGTTGACCCGAGCATCGCCTCGATTCCCTCGCCACTGCGCAAGCCGGGTTAGTGAAAGTCGCGCGACGTGGCGTGCAGATCGGCGAGACGGTGGGAGACGTCGTGCAGGCGGTGGACCTGCAGGTGGACGACGTCACCCTGGCGCTCGACGCGGCCGTCGGCGATGATGGCGACCGCGCCGCGGGCGGCGGGTCGATGGCGCTGGTAGACACGCGGTCGTACGACGAGGTTGGCCGTGCCGGTCTCGTCCTCCAGGGTGTAGAACACGATGCCGGCGGCCGTGGCGGGACGCTGCCGGACGAGCACGAGGCCGGCTACGCACACGCGCTGACCGTGTCGCGCCCCGGTGAGAACTCGTGCCGGCTGTACGCCGAGCCGCGCGAGGTCGCGGCGTACGAGCGAGATGGGATGGGCGACGAGCGACAGGCCGGTGGCGTCGTAGTCGCTGATGACGATCGCGCGGGTCGACATGGGCGGCAGGTGCGGGTCGTCTTCGCGGGGCTCCAGCGGGGCGAGGAGCTCGGGTTCGTCGCGGAGGGCGAGCACGGACCAGACGGCCTGACGCCGTGTCAGGCCGATGGATCGCATCGCGCCGGCGGCTGCGAGTCTGGCGAGCACCGGGCGGCTTGCGCCAGAGCGTCGTGCCAGGTCCGTGACGGACGTGAACGGGCGATCGCGCCGGGCGCACGCGACACCGGCGACGTTGTCGGGCGAGATACCCTTGATGAGTCGCATGCCGAGGCGGAGGGTCGGTTCGTCGCCTTCGAGGCTGCAGTCGTAGGTGCTGTGGTTGACGTCGATGGGTCGGACGGTGACGCCGTGTTGCCGGGCGTCGCGGACGAGCTGGGCGGGGCGGTAGAAGCCCATCGGCTGTGCGTTGATGATCGCGGCGCAGAACGCGGCCGGGTGATAGCGCTTGAGCCACGCGGAGACATATACGAGCAGCGCGAAGGAGGCGGCGTGGCTTTCGGGGAAGCCGTACTCACCAAAGCCGCGTATCTGCTCGAAGCACCGGACGGCGAACGCGTCCGGCAGGCCGTTGGCGCGCATGCCGGCGAGGAGCTTATCGCGGAATCGTTCGAGCTCGCCGCGGCGTCGCCATGCTCCCATGGCGCGACGGAGCTGGTCGGCTTCACCGGGTGTGAATCCGCCGGCGACGATGGCGAGGCGCATGGCCTGTTCCTGAAAGAGCGGCACGCCCATGGTGCGATAGAGCACGTCTTTGACGGCGTGATTCGGGTACGTGACGGGCTCTTGTCCGCTGCGGCGCCGGAGGTAGGGGTGGACCATGCCGCCCTGGATGGGGCCGGGTCGGACGATGGCGACCTCGATGACGAGGTCGTAGAAGTTGCGCGGCTTGAGCCTCGGGAGCATGCTCATTTGTGCGCGGCTTTCGATCTGGAAGACGCCGACGGTGTCGGCGCGGCAGATCATGTCGTAGACGGCGGGGTCTTCGTGGAGCGGTACGGCGAACGCGGCGCCCGCGACGGTGAATCTCGGCGCCTGGCCGGCGTTGGTGCGGGGTATCGGGTTTTCAGCGTCGGTTCGTGGCGCATGGGCAGCGTCACTGGTGCGGGGTGTTGGGGTGTCGTGGTGGGTTCGTGGCGCTCGGGCGTTGCCATTGGTGCTTGGTGTTGGGGTGTCGGTTTCGGCGCGGGGTGTGGTGGTGTTGGTGCGGTGCATGCGGGCGTCGATGAGGTCGACGCATTTGTGGATGGCGGTGAGCATGCCGAGTGCGAGGCAATCGATCTTGAGCATGCCGAGTGCGTCGATGTCGTCCTTGTCCCATTGGATGAACGTGCGGTCGGGCATGGCGGCGTTTTCGATCGGGACCATGTCGCAGAGCGGGCCGCGCGTGATGACAAAACCGCCGACGTGCTGCGAGAGGTGCCTCGGGAATCCAATGAGGTCGGCGACGAGCTTGGCGAACATGCGAACGGTGCGGTCGGTAGGGTCGAGTCCGGCGTCGCGGAGGTTCGCCTCGGAGACGGCGTCTTTACCCCGGGATTCGAGTCGTTTGGCGAGTACGTTGACACGGTCGGGCGCGATCCCCAGGACCTTGCCGACGTCGCGTACGGCGGACTTGGGCCTGTAGGTGATGACCTCCGCGACAATGGCGGCGTGGCGCCGGCCGTACTTGTCGTAGATGTATTGAAAGACCTCTTCGCGGCGCTCGTGTTCGAAGTCGACGTCGATGTCGGGCGGTTCGTTGCGTTCGGCGCTGACGAAGCGTTCGAACAAGAGGTCGATGCGGTCTGGATCGACGCTGGTGATGCCGAGGCAATAGCAGACGGCGGAGTTGGCGGCGCTGCCGCGACCCTGGCAGAGGATGCCGCGCGATCGTGCGAACCGGACGATGTCCCAGACGGTGAGGAAGTACGGCTCATAGTCGAGCTTGTGGATGAGTGTGAGTTCGTGCTCGATCCTGGCGCGGACGTCGCGCGGGACGCCGGCGGGATAGCGTCGCCGCGCGCCGGCCCATGTCTGCTCGGCGAGGAAGTCGTGCGGCGTGCGCCCCGGCGGAGACAACCCGTCGGGGTAGTCGTATCGGAGCTCGTCGAGGGTGAACCGGCACCGGTCGGCGATGTCGCGGGTTCGGGCTACGGCGTGCGGATAGGCCGCCATGCGTAAGGCGATGTCGCCGGCGGTCTTGAGGTGTCGCTCGGCGTTGGGGAAGAGGCTTCGGCCCGCGCGTTCGAGCGTGCATCGCTTGCGGACGCAGGTGACGACGTCCTGCAGAAAACGCCGGCGTGGATGGTGGTAGTGGACGTCGTTGGTGGCCACCATCGGGACGCCGGTCGCGCGGGCGAGGTCGTCGACCATCGCGAGCATGCGGCGGTCGTCCGCGCCGGCATGGGCGCCGGCGGCGACGTAGAGCCGATCGCCGAAGACATCGCGGTATGATGCGATCGACGCTTCCAGGGCGGCGCGGGTTGGATGATCGCCGGTGGGGGGGGCGTCGGTGAAGGGGTGGGGGCCGGTGAGGTCGCTGACCGGGACGACGCCGATGAGGCCGGGGGAACCGGAAGCGATGTCTTCGCACGTGATCGCGCAGGCGCCCTTTTTCGTGCGGCGCCGGCCGTTGGTGATGATCGTGCAGAGGCGCGCGTAGCTCGCGCGGTCGGTGGCGTACAGGACGATGGGCGGAGCGTCGATCGGGGTGATGTCGGCGCCGATGATGAGTTTGATGCCGGCGGCGCGGGCGGCGCAGTGCATGCGGACGGCGCCCGCGAGCGTGTTTCGATCGGTGACGGCGAGTGCCGCGTAGCCGAGTTCCGCGGCCCGCTCGACGAGTTCCTCGGGGTGCGACGCGCCGCGCAGGAACGAGAAGTTGGTCTTGCACCGCAATTCGACGTAGCGGCGGGTGTGTGGTCGGCGGGGACTGCGACGGCGCGCGGCTGTGCGACCGCTGGGGTGCGGGTGTTTTCCGGTGTCGGCTGTTTCGGGCATGGCTACGGCTCGGCGCAGGGGACACGACGCCCCGGGCGCAGGCGACATCACACGGCCGGCACCGGGACTGGCACACCCCATGTGCGGCGACGGCGATCCAACCGGATTATAGCGGGTTCCGGGGGTGATTGTTAGGTGTTTGTTTGTATGTTTCCGGGTGCGGGTCGGTTGCCGGGGGCGTGTGGGGTCGGCTGGAGGTGTTGGCGGCGCGTTGGTGCGTTGCCCGTGGGCCGCGTTGGTGCGTCCGTGGGCTACGTCCGGCACGGGGGCCGGACGCTATGTGGCGCAGCCGCCGCATCCGTCACACAGGCGGTATCGGACGGTTCGCAGGGCGTGGTCTGGCATGCTTGGGGGACGTGTGGCGTGATGTGTGTCGCTATCGGAACAGACTGTCGATCCGGACCGGCGTTGTCGCGTCGGTTGCGCGCGTGACTCAATCCCAACTTGAACTTACCGGACAAACCCCGTATCATGGGGCTAGCGTCGGGCATGGTGTCTACGTGTGGCGGTTGGGTTGTACCAGCGCGCACGGTGGGCATCGCGGGCGCGATGGGGGACGGCTGACCCTGGGGCGCTGGTGGTCTGGAAACCCGAAACGGAGTCGGCGCGCGTGGGGCGCCGGTGCGTTGGGCGTGTCGCGCGGTGCGTCCCTGCGCGTTGGGAGGCCGGGTATCGGGTTTGCGTGTTGTCCGCGTCACTGCCCCGGTGGCTGTGCGGCCGCGTGCCGGCGTATGTACGGCGATGGGCCGGTGGGATTGCGGCCGTGTGCCGCGTCGCGATCGGTTTCGCCCGTAAGAGCGCGTGATCCTCACGGTGGGGGTTTCTCTTAACACGGTATTCGTAAGAGTGTGTGAACCATGGGACATGATGTCAGGGTCGGATTCGGCGCACGCATGAGGCCCGTGACGGCCGGGTGCGCGGCGGCGTTGTTGCTTTCCGTTGGGGCGCCTGTTTCGGTTTGGGGTGATGTCCGGCTCTTGTCGGGCCCGGTGGCGGTGGTGTCGA
>JBHHVO010000194.1:0-6498 GCA_046754365.1 Phycisphaerae bacterium
GTGGCCAGCCCCAGCATCAGCATCTGGGCGCGCACGCCCTCGCCCCGCGCGTCGGCGATCAGCGCCCGCCACGCCGAGGTGAAGCCGAACACGGCGTGATAGAGCGTCACACCGAGCGCGCCGCCGATGGTGCACAAGACGACGGCCTCGGTGAGGAACTGCATCATGACGTCTCGCCGGCGTCCGCCGACACTCTTGCGGAGGCCGATTTCGCGGGTCCGCTCGGTGACGGACACGAGCATGATGTTCATGATGCCGATACCGCCGACGACGAGGGAGATGCTGACGATGCCGGCGAGCACGCCTGACACGACGTTGCGCAGCTTCTGGAACTCCTGGAGGGTTTGATCCTGGCGGTCGATGCGGAAGTCGTCGGGCTGTCCGGGCTGGAGCCCGTGGCGGCGCCGGAGGACACGTGTGATCTGCGCCGCGGCGTCGTCGATGTCGTCCTCGGTGGCCGCCTCGGCGAGAAACGGTATGGCGGTGCGGAGCTCCGGGTACATGTTGAGTGCGGTCGTGTAGGGGATCATGACGGTTTTGTCTTGATCGTCGCCCATGACGCTGCCCTTTGGCGCGAGGAGCCCGGCGACGAGGAATCGTGTGCCGTCGAGCAAGACGATGTCGCCGACGATGGCGTCGTCGGATTGCAATTGCGTGACGACGGAGCGCCCGAGGACGACGACGTTGGCGGCGGTCTCGACATCGACCGGTCCGAAGAATCGCCCGGCGTCGACGAAGAAGTTTCGGATGGTCTGGTAGTGCTCGGTGACGCCGCGGACGGGGATGTCTCGGGTTCTCTCGGCGCCGTAGGCGATCTCTGCGTCGGAGGTATAGACGAACGGCGTGATGCGATCGACGTCGGGGCACTCGATGCGCACGGCGCGGATGTCGGCCATGTCGAGCGTGACGCGCCGCATGCCCGCGCGGCGGTGCGCGGCCGGCGTCCATGGGTGCACGACCATGAACTGTGTGCCGTAGCCCTGGACCATGTCGGTCATGTAGCGCCCGAAGCCCTGCACGACCGAGATCACGGTGATCGTGGAGGTTACGGCGATGATGATGCCGAGCGTGGTGAGGATGGAGCGTCCCTTGTTCGCGGCGATCTGGATGAGGGCGGTGACGACGTTTTGGATGTTTCGCGACGCGGCGGCGGCGAACCAACCGGCGGCGCGGCGCGGGATGCCGCGTCGGGGGCGGATCATGGGCCGGCTCCACATGTCGCGGACCCTGGTGCGGAGGCACCGCCCGGGTCCAACGGCGCGGCGGCGCGGGGATCGACGGGCGATGCGGCGCCGTCGGAGGCGGTTCGACGGTCGGCGTGCGGCGCGGTGGTCGTGATTTCGTCCGAGACGACGAGGCCGTCCCTGAGGCGGATGATGCGTCTGCAACGTGCGGCGATGGCCTCCTCGTGCGTGACGACGAGGATCGTTTGCCCGTCGCGGTGGAGCGTGTCGAAGATGGACATGATCTCTTCACCTGTGGTGCTGTCGAGATTGCCGGTGGGTTCGTCGGCGAGGATGATGTCGGGTTCTTGTACGAGGGCGCGGGCGAGCGCGACGCGTTGCTTCTGTCCACCGGAGAGCTGGTTGGGGCGGTGGGTCGCGCGGTCGGTGAGCCCGACACGGTCGAGGGCGGCCATGGCGCGTTGTTTCCGTCGCGAACCCTGCATGTACATGAGCGGGAGCTGGACGTTTTTGAGCGCGGTGGTGCGCGGCAAGAGCTCGAACGTCTGGAACACGAAGCCGATCTGACCGCCGCGGATGCGGGCGAGACGGGATTGTGATAGCTGAGCGACGTCCTGGCCGCGGAGGTAGTAGCTGCCGCTGGTGGGGACGTCGAGGCAGCCTAGGATGTTCATCAAGGTGCTTTTGCCGGACCCGCTTGCGCCCATGATCGCGACGTAGTCGTTTTCGGCGATCGTGAGGGAGACGCCGCGGAGGGCATGGACGAGCTCCGTGCCGACCCGGTAGATCTTCTCGAGGTCGACGAGGCGGATGAGGCTGTGTGGGTGATGGTTCACGGCGACGCACTCGCGGCGAGGGCGTCGGCGTCGTCGGTTGCGGCGTCGTCGGTTTCGGCGTCGTCGGTACCGTCGGCGTCGTGACCTGTGACGGTGTGGTCGTTGTCCGGCGCGCCGGTTGCGTTGGTGTCGGTGACGGCGGGATTGTCGTCGTGGGTGGTGCTTGCGGTGGAGTCGGCGACGGCGTCGTCGGGCGGTGGATCGGTGTCGCGTGCGGGCTGGAACTTGTTTTTGTCGTCGTCGGCAAGCGCGACACTGCGGCCGTCCTTGAGCTGGTCGAGGCTGCGGTACGGCCCGACGATGACGAGGTCTTCCGGGGCGACGCCGTCGACGACCTCGACCTGGGTGGCGTCGGCGATGCCGGTATCGATGAGGCGTACGCGGGCGACGTCTTCGTCGAGCACGTAGAGCACCTTGATGTACTGTCCCCTGCGTGCGCGCTCGGAGCGGTCGAGGCCGGCCTGGCGTTTGTCGAATGCGGCGACGATTTTGTCGGGCAGGTCTTTGCGCATGCGATGGACGACGGCTTCGACGGGTATGGTGACGGCGTCGCTGCGATCGGCGACTTCGATTTCGACGTTGGTGGTCATGCCGGGTTTGATCCGCGGGTCGGTGCTGAGGACCTCAAGGAGTGCTTCGAACGTGACGACGTCGCGTCCCGGTGGTTTGACGCCCCTTGCGGCGACGCGCAGGACGCGGGCGGGGACCGGCGTGTCGGGATCGGACTGCAGGTAGATGCGTCCCTTTTGCCCGGCGGTGACGAGGGGTACATCGACCTCGTCGACGCGTGCGCGGACTTGCATTTTGGAGAGGTCACTGATCGACATGATGACGGTGCCGGGGTTGTTCATCGTGCCCGTGACGACGACTTCGCCCTTCTTGGCGTTGAGCCTGGAGACGACGCCGTCGATCGGCGATGTGAGGACGGTCTTGTTGAGATCTTCGCGGATGCGTTTGAGGACGGCCTGGGCCTGCGTGAGCTCGTGGCGGCGCATGTTGACGACGGCGCGCGCCTTTTTGCGTGCGGTCATGTAGTCCTGGAGTTCGATGGCGGAGGTCGCTCGGGTCTCGGAGAGGCGGACTTGCCGGTCGAAGTCGCGTTCGGCCTTTTCGCGGTCGGCGTCGGCTTGCACGACGGCGGCCTCGAGCTGGGCGATGCGTGCCTCGGCGGACTCGACGTCTGCGAGCAGGTTTTTGTCATCGAGGCGGCAGAGCAGATCGCCGGCTTGGACGGTGTCACCCTCTTCGACGGGCATGTCTACGATCTTGGAGACGATCTCGGCGCTGATGTCGACCTCGAGGACGGCTTCGACGTCGCCCGGCGCCTGTACGAGGCGTATGATGCGTGTGCGCTCGGGCGTTGCGACCTGGACGGTGAGGGCGACCTCGTCGGCGACGTGCAGCAGGGGCTTGCCGTCGCGCCCGCGGCGGAGGCTTCCGAGTGTAAACACGCCTACGCTGACCGCGGCGAGCACGAGTATGGTCAGAAACGCCTTCATTACGCGTCCTCCACGCGGACCATGCCGCCGGGCGCGAGAAACCCGGCGCGTCGGCCCGTCCCGAATTTCCCAAGACAACGCCGCGCGGCGGAACACCTGACGTGCGCTGCCGGGCGGACCGCGGCGGCGACTTGACCGGACGCACCGCGCCGCGCGGTCGCGAATGCTCGTGGTGTTGTGTCCGTCATGGCTTGCTCGCGGTTTTCATATTACGAGAGGGATCGTGGCGCGGACCGCGGCGGCGATGAGCGGCATCACGATGCAGCACGCCACGGCCATCCGTCGACTCAATTGCCGCGTCGTGGTCAGGCCGATCGCGACGCAGACCCAGAACCAGACCCGGAACGGATCGATCGCGCCGAGGATCGCGGTCGCGACGCGTAAGCGCGTCGCCGGTGCGGCGGCGGTTGCCACGTCGGGCGACGCGACGTCGGTTGCCGACGCGGGTTCGGTGGTCGGCGCCGACGTCCCGAGGGACGCGAGCGCGGCGAGGGATGTATCGACCTCGGTCGTGCGGTAATGGACGATCATCGACAGGTGCACGACGTAGCCGATGAGCAGGATGAACCCTGAGTAGACACAGATGGACATGAGCGTGTGGTATTCCGGCTTGCGGCCGGTGAGCGCGACGAGGGCATAGAGCACGGAGGCGATGAGCAAGAACGACGCGAGCAAGTAGACCGGTGTCATGACGACGGCGAAGAGGCGGGCGAGCAGCTTGTTGAACTCGCCGGTCTTGCGTACGGCGTCCATGCGGTCGCGGAGCCTGACGCGCTCTGTGATGGCGCCCTGCTCGTTCTCGAGGGCGGCGAGGGAAGACTCCGTTTGCTCGTCGACGACGCGATCAATGAGGCCGGTCTGTACCCTGGCGTATCCGGTGAGTGTGACGAGACCGAGGAGCGTGAAGAGTGCCCAGCCGTATGCGCCGGGGTCCTCGACGCGCGTGAAGAGCGACCGCGGCGCGGCGCATACGAGCCATGCGTGTCGGACGCGCAAGGGAGCGTCCGATCGCTCAGCCATGTCGCGTGTTGCTGCGCTGTCCGTGTGCACTGCCGTCTCTCGTTCCGCGCTCGCGTCCGCTTTCCGGCGCAAGGCCGCCATTATAGACGTTTTCGTCAAGCATGACGCTTTATGTGCGCCGACGTAGGCATGTTTCGACGCAACCCGACAAGAAAAGACAAGCCGCGTGTCGGTCCGGCGGAGCGTGCCGCGTCGTTGCGTCGTCGGACACGGGTGTTCGTGATCACGGGCGGCGCGCCCGGTCCGTGTTTCGGGCAGCGTTGTGGGTACCTCGGGGGCACGGTCGGTTGTATGATCGGTCGGGCCGATGATGCCGTGGCCGTGCGGCGTGTGTGCGCTTGCGTCAACAGGCTTGCGTGGGCGTGCGTGCCAGGCGCGACGCCGACGACGGTTTTTTTCCGAACCCCGACCGTGCGGGCGGGGCTCTTGCGACGCACGCCACGTGTGCGTGACGCCTCGCCGTGGCATCGCCGCGTTTGACGCGGCGCATTGGCGCCGCTTCGTTGGAGTCGCTGTGTTGCGTCGGTGATCCGTTGTCGAGCCCTACGATCGTGATGAACCGCCGTGACGGTGCGGGGTCGGCGGCTTCGGGCGCGCCGGCGGCGCATGACCGCGCGGTGGTCGGACCTGAGCCGGCGGCCGCGGTGTTGGACGAGGCACGACGGGTCAAGGCGGCGCTGGTGACCGAGGGCGGCGTCGTGTACGGGCCCGGCGCCGACGCGGCCGTGTCACGGCTTGACCGCGTTTCGGCCGGGTTGCTCGGGTTGGATCCGATGCGGCGACTCACGACGCGGTGGGACGCGCTCGCGTTTTGGATCAACGCGTACAATGCGTTGGTGATTCACGGCGCGTTGAGGTTTCGCGTGTCGCGTCGGATGACGGAGATCCCGGGGTTCTTCCGGCGCGCGGCGTACGACATCGGCGGTCGGGTCTACAACCTGGACGTGATCGAGCATGGCATCCTCCGTGGGAATCGGGGCCACCCGTTGCGTGTCGTGGTGCCGCAGCTCATGCCGTGGGACCGTCGCCGCGGGCTCGTGCTGCGCCCGTTCGACGCGCGGATTCACTTCGCGCTGAACTGCGGTGCGGTGTCGTGCCCGCCGCTGCGACACTACACGGCGGACCACATCGACGACGAACTCGAGCTGGCGGCGCGGAGCTTTGTGGCGGGCGGGGGCGTTGCGGTGGATCCTGAGGGTGGCGGCGTGCGGCTGTCGCGGATCTTCCTGTGGTACGCGCGGGACTTCGGGTGGACGAAGCGGCGGCAGTTGCGGTCGGTGATCGGGTATCTCGACGGGCCGGAGCGCGCGGCCGTTGAGGCCGCGGCCGAGCGCGGGATTCGATACGCCGCGTATGATTGGAGTTTTGCGTGACCGGCGGCCTCGATGTATTGCCGTCATCACCCCGCGCCGGGCGCCTGGCCACGATCCGGGCGCTCGGGTCGATGGTTGATAACGCGGCCCGGGCGCGGTTCCTCGGCGGACAGGCGCTCATGCGGCCGTTGTTCGTGTCTTGGGAGATCAACTCGGCGTGCAATCTTCGATGTCCGTACTGCTATATCCACGACCGGACGTACGGCTTTGGTGACAAGGGGCTGGCGTTTGCGGATATGCGGCGTGTGCTCGGGCGGATCCGGCGCGTGACGCAGGATGTCATGCTGCTGGGCGGCGAGCCGTTTCTGCACCCGGCTTGGGACGACATCGTGGACTACTGCAACGACGCGCTCGGGCTGCGCGTGCGATGCATCACGAACGGGACGCTGCTCGAGTCGCATGTCCGTACGACCGGACGGCTGCACCTGCTGGTGGTGAGCCAGGACCACACGCGCGCGCGGGTGTACCCGAAGGTGATCGCGGACATGAAGCGGCAGCTCGCCGACGTGGCGTCGCGGTATCCGCGGCTCGCGATCCTGATCAACTTCGTGCTGTGCGCGGAGGATGACCCCGGTTGGGTGATCGC
>JBHHVO010000195.1:0-6488 GCA_046754365.1 Phycisphaerae bacterium
GCGGGGGCGGCAACGACACTCTCCTCGGCCGCGGCGGACACGATGAGCTGCGGGCGGTCGGCCAACGCGCGTTCCGGGTCCGCGGTGGGCGTGATCGTATCGGGCAGGGGATGCCCGGGCAGGTAGCGGCGGTTCTCGCGGTCGCGCGCGATCACGGCAATACGTTGTGGTGATGCACCCCAAAGCGTGACGCGTACGCCGCGCTCCGCGAGCAGGAGCGTGCAAAGCGTACCCATGGCGCCGCTGCCGATCGTTGTGGCACGCGTAATCGGGGCAGACATGTTAGAACCCGTACGCAACGTCGCGACTCAACGGGCACGGCCTGAACGGCGCAGCCGTCTCCGCCCGGTGTGACGAACGCGCCGGCCCGACGCAGGTCCGCAACGCCGGTCCGCGCAGCCGAACAGGCGGGATCGTTACGCCGGCCGCTGCGAATGCGCGACCGGCCTACGATTCCGCGGCGCGCACGGCCGGCGCGTGCGGACCGACGGCGCCGCCGTCAGAACGGGACGCCGAAGAAACTGAAGACGAAACTGTTGATGATGGATGCGACGATGGTCGTCGTGAGCGCGTCGAGCGCTCCTGTCGTGTCACACCCGGTCATCTGCAGGAGCATGCCCGCCGCAGCGAATGGGGCTGCCTTCCGCATTATCGCGTCGAACCGCCGTACCATGAAGAACTCCTCTGTTGATTCCAGTGCCCATGCCGCGTGGTCATGCATGCCGCGCGATGCCCGGCTCTGTTGCGCTCGGCACCGCGCGCTGGGGCCGGTGCGAAGCGCCCGGCTCGCCGAACGAACACGGTACCGACCGTGAACAGCGCGGCGCGTGCAGCTCCGGTTCCGCCGTACCCGGCGGCCGGTTCGGCGCGCGGGGCCGGGCAATAGCCCATGCCACGTATCTCGGTGCGGCCGCTTGCGCCGGTCCGCCGCATGCGACGCCTCGGCGGTCGGCCTGTCCCACGGCCGGTGGCTCGTCCGGCATGCGGGCGTCCGGCCCTACGGCGCGCGGGCGTCCGGCGTGTTGCGCTGGGGCGCTGCGTCGCCGGGCGTTTTGATGTTGCGCGCGTCATCGTGCGCCGCTGCGGCGGTGGATGCCTGGTCGTCCGCTGGATGTTCGCGGCCCGCTGCCTCGCGGTTCGCGGCGTCGGTGGCCGGTGTTTGCGTGCCCGGTGCGTGGACGTTGGCGGTGCCGCCGGGGTTCGCGTCGGCCGCGTGGTTCCGCGCCAAGACGACGAGCTCGCTCGCGATGTAGATCGGCACCGGATTGACGCCGCCGCTCTGCAGCCGGGTCCGGGCGGCGCGGAGCCCGACGTACCTGCCCAGGTAATCCTCGGCCCGGAGCGTCGAGTCGGGGGGAAACTCGACATATGCGATGATGCGGCCGTGCGGCACAGAAGGATCGACCAGCCGATATCGCCGGGGGAACGCGCCCCCGGGGTACATCGCACTGACCCTGAGCTCACCCTGCGCGTCAAAGCCCACGACGGGTGCGGCCGCGTGCAGCACCTGCCCCATCTTGGCCCGCGCCGCGAGGAACTCCCGCCGCTTCGCGACCATGCGCTCGCTGATGTCACGGATACGGCCAACGGCCTCGAGCTGCGCGGCCATGTGCTCGAGCTCGTCCACACGCGCGCGGGCATAGCGAGTCGCGGCCACGTCGGCGCGACGCTCGGCGACCGCACGGTAGCGGCCGATCAAAGGGGCCAGGTCCCGCTGATCGACGGGCTTGCCGAGTTCCGCCCTGGTGTCGGCGTCGATCGCGTGAAGTTCCTCGAGGTATGGCGTGTCCGCGCCCGTACCGCGCGTAGCATCGCGCAGATCGGTGCCGGCGCCCGGGGCCGCGCGGTCCGGCGCCGGTGGGGTGCCGGCGGCGGCTCGTCGCGTGGATCCGGCACCGGTCGACCCGGCTGGGGGGAGTGCGTGAGGCGTCGTGTCCGGCAGCAGGTTGACGAACCTGCGGTTGATCCACACCGTCACGCCGGCCGGCGGTTCGATGCGGTAGAAGCCGTCGGGCGTTCGGCCGAGGATCGTCACGTGGTCCCCCTTCGACAGCAACATCTGCTCCTTGTCGCGGCGCTTGTTGATCGACGACCCGGCCCGGACGCGGACGTTGACACCGTTGAGCCGGCCGTGCTTTTCGTCGGCCGTATCGACGTATTCGGCCGAGATGAGGCTGAAGACACCCTCGGGCGGCGCGATCTCGAGCCAGTCGGCGGTCTCCGCAACTACGCGGACGCGGTGGCCGGCGCTGAGCTTGGTAACGGGATAGTGGTTTGCGCCCGGGCCGCTACGGACGTAGACGTTATCGCCGATGACTACACCGTAGCGCAGCACGGAGGCACGGGGTGGCTCCCCGGGCACGTCGGCCACGGCCGTCGAGACCAACACGGACGCGGCGAGCATGAGTAGACGGCCGCATCCGATCGCGACACCGCGCCGCATACCGCGGACGGCGTCAGGGTGCCGGGGGTGTCGGAGGGGCTCAAGGCGTAGCGTGTTTTCGATCATCATGATGGACATCCTTACGTTGCGCGGAGAGGCTTGCCTATGATGAACCAGCGCCAATTCGAACGTCCACCGTAGCGACGTCCCACCACCGTGTCAACGGACAGACCCGCAGCGTCCGGTCCCCGTGCCGGACGTATGCGTTGATCGCGCGCGCCACCGCCGGCCCCACGCCCTACGCCACCGACCGGCCGCCGTCGATCGCGATGACCTGTCCGGTGATATAGTCGCCGTGCTCCGCCAGGAACCGCACGAGGCGCGCGACCTCCTCCGGCGTGCCGGGTCGCTTGAGGGGCACGCGGTCGACGAGCCTGGCTCGCGTAGCGTCACCGTAGGACTCGGGGAATGCGGCCAGGCCGGGCGCCACGGCGTTGACCTGCACCGCGGGGGCGAGCGCGAGCGCGAGCGACGCCGTCACGTTGGCGAGCGCGGCCTTCGACGCACAATACGCCAGGTGGTCCCGCCACGGACGGGCCACACCGGCGTCCGCGAGGTTGATGACTTTGCCGGCCCCACCCGCGGCGAGGTGGACGCGCGCGTGGTGAACCAGCCCGACGGCCGCGGTGACGTTGATTCGCTGCATGCGCTCCCACGCGTCGGGGGTAAACGCGTCGAGCGTATCCGGCGGATCCGTGAGAAACCGGGACGCATTGTTGACGAGCATATCGAGCCGGCCCAACCCGCGCACCGTCGCGTCGACGATCATCGGCCAGGTCGCTGCATCGGCCAGGTCGCCGCGCGTCGTGATCGCCCGCCGGCCCAGACGGCGAATGCGGTCGGCGAGCGCCTCCGCATCGGACGCGGACTCGCGGTAGTGGACAGCGACGTCACAACCGCCGCTGGCGAGTTCCATGGCGATCGCGCGGCCCACGCGTTTGGCCGCGCCTGTGACGAGGACAACCGTACGTTCGAGTTTCATGGCTGGTGCATCCGAGTTTCCTAGCGCTTTCGTCGCGCCCAAGTAGACGTGCGCGCGGCCGCCGTCGCAACGTCCGCTCGTGTGCTTCGTACGACCGACGCCGACCGCGCGGGTTCCGAACCCCGACGGTGATGGCGGGGCGCTCGGGAGGTAGTTCCAGCAGTACAGCGTAAGGGCGCCACGAACCGGTAGCGCGGTCATCTTGCCTGCGTCGTGATCGCGGCGTGTGCGGGCTGGAAGCCTGCGCTAGGGGCGACGTTCCGCGGTAGTGCTAGCCGCCGCCATGGGCGAGCAGTGACGCAAACGCCTGAATACGTTCCGCCTGATCCACCAGGTCGGCATCCAGGGCAAGCGCACGGAGCAACGCCGACTCCGCACGGTCGTGATCACCCAGCCGCGCGAGGCACAGCGCGCGGGCGAAATGAACATGCGCCGCCGCGTCATCCACCTGAAGCGATGTGTCCAGCGCCGCAACCGCCCCGGCGCAGTCGTCCGCATTCGCGAGCGCGACGCCGAGATGATACCACGACCGGGCCGACGCCGGACTGAGCTGCACCGCGTGACGGAACGCGTCGACCGCGCCGGCGGTGTCCATGTCCTCGAGCAGCGCCCGCCCGAGCGAGTCGAACCCGTCGGCGTCGTCGGGGTCGAGCCTCGTCACGCTGCGAAACACGAGCGCGGCTTCGGACGCCCGCCCGACGTGCAGCAGCGATCGCCCCAAGAGACGCAGCACCGGCGCATCCGCGGGATCCTTGGCGACCAACCGTGATGCGACGTCGATGCACGCGTCATACCGCGCGGTGGCAAACTGCGCCGTCGCGCGAAGCCGAGCGAGGTCGCGGTTCAACGACCCCAGTGCGGCGACCCGGTCGAGGAGCTTCAACGCCCGTTCGTAGGCACCGGTGTTCAGTAGCACCGGTGCGAGCAAGACCGCGGCGTCCGGCGCGATGTCGTTGTGCGTGGATGCACGCGTCAACGCGGTGTCCGCCTGGTCCACGTCGCCGAGCGCGAGTGCGATCCGCCCGACGCGCAGGAAGTCCGCCCCGGACCCATCGGACGCGAGTGCCGCGCGACGCGCATGCGTGAGCGCGGACTCAAAATCCCCGAGCCGCTCGAACGCAATCGCGAGTGTCCGCGATGCGGGCCCGGCAGGCGCTCCCGCCGCGACGGCCAGTTGCGCCCACGCTTTGGCACGTTCCGGTTGGTCGCTGACCAGGTACAGTGACGCCGCCGCGAGCCGGGCCGGGCCGTCGAACGCATCCGCATCGCCGCCGAGGGCCTCCAGGTCGTCGAGCACACGCCGGACGTCCGCCCGATACTCGGCCGACGCGCCGCCGGCCGGGGTGTCACGGGCACCCTCGCTGAGTGCAACCAGCCGCGCGGCGACCGACGCGGACCGCGCCTGGACCACGGCCGGGGCGCCGGCGGGCGCTGACGCGGTGACGTCCTCGACCCGATCGCCCGCGGGTCGCGCGCCGCTCACGGCGGTGCCGTCGGCACTGCCGCGTGACGCGGGGGCACTAGCGCCGTCGTCATCGGACCCCGCGGGCGCCGACACGTCTGCGCCAACCCGATCCGCGTCGGGCGGTGCCACAACGACACCCCCACCGGCAGCGCCCGGCGACATCCGAGCACCGGCACCGTCTCCACTTGTGCCGGGCGACATTGCACGACGTATGTCGCGCTGATCGGCGCCGGCCGGCCCGTGGCCGGGTGGACCCGGATCGACGGCGGCGTCCTGGGCGCCGGCGGGTGGTGACACGACGGCCACGCCGGCATCGTCGCCGCTTCGATGTGGCATGTCTCGCGGCCGACCGCCACGGTGGTCTGGACCCACCATGCCGCGCGCGACACGGCCGTCCCGCGCCGCACCGCGCCGGTCGAGCGCGTCGATCCGAGCTTCCAGCACGGCGAGCTGTCGCAGTGCCCGCCGCGTCCGGCCATACTGCACGATGGCGACAACACCGATCGCGAGCGCCAACGCCGCGACACACGCGATCTGAATCGCGGCGAGTTGGTTGATCTTGCGGGAGACGACGTCGTCGCGATGTTCATTCATGACGCTGCCACCTGGGGTCCTCATCCGCGATGCCGCCAGTCTGGCGACTCACCGAGACGGCCTGTTCCCGAACCCCGACCGCAAGCGACGTCACACGCCCGGACACGCGCGGCGTCACCGCACGGAACGTGCAACCCGAGACCACCAGATGTCGATGTTGAGAAGGCATGCTACCGTCCGGGACCGCTTGCTACGGTCCGGCGCCGGCGTCACGGCATGATCACGGCGGCGGTCCCGCCCCCGGCGGTTCGACGTGGGGCCGGTCTTCGTCGACGACGGTCCAGTCGCGACCTCGATCGTACCGCGTATCGGTGTATACATAGTCGACGTGGCCATCGAGAAACGCGGTCACATGCCGCGAAAACTGCTTGTGCCACCCGACCGTTTGGATCTCGTTGAACAGTCCGAAATTCGCCGGCTCCTCCAGGAGTGTGACGAACCGCCCGGGATCGTCGACGAGCTTGCGTTTCCACAAGAGGCGCCCGAGTTCCATTGCGCATTCGCGCCGATCGGCCGACGACAGCGATGCACACTCCGGGTCGTTCATCATCTGATCGAACCAGCGACGCATGTTGAGCCGGTAGCTCGTGCCGACGTCGTCGTAGCTTGACCACTGGCTCAACGCCTGCCCGGCGCCGGGGTCGAACAGCTCGGCCAAACCCGGTTCGTCGTTGGGGCACTTGAAGTGCGCGAGCGCCTCATCCTCGGACAACGTGCCGGGGAACTGCATGTATACGCTGAGCGGGCGCTGCGTCGTGTGATAAAAGAACGTCCCGCCGACGTGTTCCTGCCAGTACGCCGTGTTCTTGCCGGTCCACCCCCCGTAGCTCCACGTGCACCATGTCGGGAATCCGCTCGGTGTGTAGCTCATGCGAATCGGAAACGAGTCCAGGTCGATGACGTAGGCGACGAGCCCCTTATTGACCTGGGCCAAGTTGCTGCGGCACACGACGCGCTTGGCCTGCTCCCGCGCATCCTGAAGTCCGGGCAAGAGAATCGCGATC
>JBHHVO010000196.1:0-6454 GCA_046754365.1 Phycisphaerae bacterium
TCGGTGGGAGCTCCTTCCTCCCCGGCTCGGCGGGAGCCTCGCCTTGCCGACGTGCGGCGCGCGTCCCCCGCGGCTGAAGCCATGGGGCACCCAGCCCGCAAGATTCCGCGTGACGCAACCCTGGTGCGCCGCTACCGGTTTGGGGCGACTGCACGGTGCCGGCTGGTTGAACCCGTGGCCTGCGATTACGGAGACGTTGGTCCGTGTATGTGCTTGGCATATCGTGCTACTACCACGACGCGGGTGCGGCGCTCGTGCGGGACGGCGCGCTCGTCGCGGCGGCGGAGGAGGAGCGCTTCAGCCGCAAGAAGCACGACAACGGCTTCCCCGCGCTCGCGATCCAGTATTGCCTCCGCGAGGCCGGCATTTCCATCAACGACGTGGATCACATCGGGTTTTACGAGAAGCCGCTGGTCAAGTTTGATCGCATCCTGGAAACGGTGCTTACGTATTGGCCTCGGACGTACGCGTCGTGGGTGAGCGGTGTGCCGCAGTGGCTCGTTCAGAAGCTCCACATCGGGCGAGAGATCCAGAAGAAGCTCGGAACCGACCAGGACATCCTGTTCTGCCAGCACCACATGTCGCACGCGGCGAGCGCGTTTCTCGTGTCGCCGTTTGACGAGGCGGCCGTGCTGACGGCGGACGGCGTCGGCGAGTGGACGACGACGGCGTGGGGCGTCGGTCGCGGCGTGGACATCGACATCCACAAGGAGCTCAGGTTCCCGCACTCGGTCGGGCTGCTGTTCAGCGCGATCACGGCGTATCTGGGGTTTCGCGTCAACGACGCGGAGTGGAAGGTCATGGGGCTCGCGCCGTACGGTCGGCCGACGTACGTCGATCGGTTTCGCGAGGTCGTCGACATCAAGGACGACGGCAGCATCCGGCTCGATCTGCGGTACTTCGCGCACGGCTACTCGACGAAACGCATGTTCAACCGGCGTTGGGAACGCCTGTTCGGGCGGCCCCAGCGCCGCCCCGAGGCGCCGATGGAGGCGTTCCATCGTGACATCGCGTGCTCGGGGCAGAAGGTCGTCGAGGAGATCATGGTCAAGATCGCGTCACACGTGCGGCGCGAGACCGGCATGGACAACCTCTGCATCGCGGGCGGCGTCGGGCTCAACTGCGTCGCGAATTGGCGCATTTTCAAGGCGTCCGGGTTCAAGGACATCTTCATCCAGCCCGCGGCCGGCGACTCCGGCGGGGCGCTCGGCACGGCGTTTTACATCTACAACTCGATGCTCAAGCACCCGCGGACGTTTCGCATGGACCATGCGCTCTGGGGGCCGGCGTTTGACGATGACGAGATCGCAGCGGCACTCGCCCGGGCCGGCGCGACGTCGGAGTATGTGACGCGCGAGGAGACGCTGCTGGAGCGCACCGCGGGCATGATCGCCGACGGCAAGGTCGTCGGCTGGTTCCAGGGTCGCATGGAGTTCGGGCCGCGCGCGCTCGGCGCGCGGTCGCTGCTCGCGGACGCCCGGAACCCGAACATGAAGGACATCATCAACGCGAAGGTCAAGTTCCGCGAGTCGTTCCGCCCGTTCGCGCCGGCCGTGCTCAAGGAGCGGGCGCACGCGTATTTCGACATGCCGGAGGGCATGGACATGCCGTTCATGCTGCTCGTGCCCACGGTTCGGGCCGACAAGCGCGGCGAGATTCCCGCAGTGACGCACGAGGACGGCACGGGGCGGGTTCAGACGGTGACCGAGCAGCACAACGGCCGCTACTACCGGTTGATCCGGGCGTTCGACCGGCTGACCGGCGTGCCGATTGTCATCAATACGTCGTTCAACGTCCGCGGCGAGCCGATTGTCTGCACACCGCGGGACGCGTACGATACGTTCGTGCACACGGGCATCGACGTGCTCGTGATCGGTAACCATGTGGTAACGCAAAAGCCCGACGCCGTGGACTATGAAGCGGGCATGCGGCGGAGCGTGGCGCTCGAGCGCGGGTCGCTGGTCGAGCAGGCGTAACGGCCGCATCGCGCGAACCGCGAACGGCCGGTTCAACAACAGCATGTTCCCCGGGAGCGACCGGGCAGTCGCTCCTTCGGGGGCACACCAGCGGCGCTCGACCGACTCGTGCTCCGAGACACCTGATTTGACGGGTGGCATCGACAAGCGATAGCTTGCCCGTGGCGGCGATCGGATGACCACGGGCGAACGAGTTTGCCCGTGCCGCCCAACGCAACCCGTCGTGCGAGTTGCATCGGCGCACAAGAGACCCGGTCCCACAGGCCTTTTCAACGGACTGCCAACGCGGCGAGGTCAAACACGGATGGGCAAACAGTCGCTCGTCAAGGAGTTCTTCCTCTTCATTCGTGAGGAGAAGAAGTGGTGGCTCGTGCCGCTCATCGGCGTGCTGCTGGTCGTCGGCGCGGTCGTGTTCTTCACGGGTTCGTCGCCGCTCGCGCCATTCCTGTATCCATTCATGTGACCACGGCGGGTCCGGTTCAGCGGGTCCGACGGGCGGCACGGGCAAACTCATTTGCTCGTGTGCGTCGGACGCGGGAGACACGGGCACGCTGCCGCTTGCGCATGCCACCCATCCGCTTGCCCATCGCACCCATCATCCGAAGTGTCACGGCGCAATAGCCCTCCCCCTTCCGGCTCGGCGGGAGCCTCGGTCTCCCGGTTTGGCTCCGCGGGAGCCTTGCCCTCCCCTGTTCTGTTAGCCGCTGCTCATGATGCGCCAGCAGAGCCACCCGATCGCCGCCGCGGCGGGGAGCGTCGTCACCCACGCGAGCACGACCTGGCGGATGACCTGCATCCGCGCCTGCCGGTTCACCAGACCGATCCCGAACAGGCTGCCGCAGCTCACGTGCGTCGTGCTCACGGGCATACCGAACCGCGACGCGACGATGATGAGTAGGGCGCTCACGAGGTTCGCCGAAAACGCCTGCCCGTCGTTCATGCCCGTAATCCGGTAGCTCATTGTCCGGGCGACGCGGCGCACCGCGAGCAGCCCGCCCGCGGCGATCGCGACACCCACCGCGACGTCGGCCCAACCGGTCGCCAGCGCCCCGGCCGCGACCATCAGAGCCGCCATCTTCGGCGTGTCGTTCAGGCCGCGGGCGAAGCTGATCGCACCGGCGGTGAACATGTGGGCGCGGTCAAGTACGGCCTGCGCGTTGACGCCGGCGACGCGTCCTTCGTATCGCTGAACGCACGCGGCCACGTCGTCGTGACCGAGCTTCAAACCCGTCGCGGCCACGATGGCGGTGCCGTCGGCGGATATGTTGATCGGGTGGTACTCGCGTTCGACACACACGCACGTGCGGCTTGTGACGCCCATGCGCGCGCGTCCCCATCGGAACACGACGTACGCGCCCGCGGCCAACACGAGCGCGGCAAGCGGCGCGACGAGCAACGGGACAAAGAACGCGGAGATGATCTTCGACACGTGCAACGCGTGGGCCGAGAGCCCGACGCCGGTGATCGCGCCGACGAGTGAATGCGTCGTGGAGATCGGCATCGCGAGCCGCGTCGCGAGCAACACCGTGCACGCCGCGGCGACGCCGACGCACGCGAGAAACGTCGGCGCACCGACGAGTTCGGCGTCCACGAGGCCCTTGCCGCTGAATCGCGCGATCAGGCCGGTGGCGAGCACGACGGCCGTAAGGGAACCCAGCAACGTCGCGACGGCCGCGTAGACCAGCGCCCGATCGAGCGTGATCGTCTTGGCGCCGGCGAGCGTGGCGACCCCCTTGCTGTTGTCGTTCGCGCCGTTCCCGAACGCGAGAATGAGCGTGGCGACGATAGCGATCGCGATCAAGGCTCGTGTGCTCCTGTTGATAACGGTGCTGGTGGCCGGCACCGCATGCCGTGGCTGGTCGTCTGCCGCGGCACCGCGCATGCCCGCTTACGGATACGGTCGTCCCGTGAGGGGTTCTTGAAAAAAAAACGTCGCGGCCGGACCGGTCCAGGAGGACAGAGACGACCGGCCGACCGCGACTATGCGTGGACAGTCCTTGCGGGCCGGCAGGCCCATGTCACCGCCGGCCCGGAATACCATGTACGTCATCCGAATACCGCTCAGCCGCGCGATGCGGCCCGGTCGCGCGATCCTGCTCGGCCGGTGCCGGCGATCGGCCGTGTGGCCCGGTGCGCGTGCCCCGCGCCGCCATGGGCGGCGAGAAAGCTCCGGACGCGGTCCGGCACGCGGTCGCCGGGCCAGTCGCTCGCGAGATCATGGAGATCCGCAAACGGCGCTCCGCACCGCCTGCCGGTCGTGCCGTTCGCCGATGCGCATCCGATCGCCGAGCGAATCGCGGTGAAATCCGTATGCGACCAGGCGACCGGGATCGCGGTCACGTCGCCGTCGTGTCCGACGAGCACGGCCCGCGGCCCGCGGAGGCGGTGTCGCCACGTCCGCGCGGGCGTCGTGACGCGCACGACGGTGAACTCGCCGGCGAGCGCATTGCGAAAGAGATTCGCGTGCACATCGACCTCGTCGCGATCGAGCTCGGACAGGACCACGAACCCGCCCTCTTGTTCGGTCATCCCGACCGCGAGAAACCCGCCGGCGAGATTCGGCGTGAACTCGACGACGTCCGCGTTCGCCGTGGTGCCGATCCGCTGGTACCCGACGTATGCGATCGCGACCACGACGGCGAGCGCGGCGGTCACGGGCACCGCACCCGGTCGCGGGCGGCGCGCGGCGAGCCGTCCAGGCGCCGGCGGCGCCAGGATCACGCCTTGGCGCACGAGCAACGGGGCGTGCGGCGGTGATTCAACGGCTGCGTACATCTGCGTTCTCGATCGCTGTTTGGTTCCGCCTGCGCCGACGCGCTGCGGCGCCGTGCGCCGAGGCGTCCACGCAAAACCGTCCGCACGCGCGGGAACCCTGGTCCCACCGGCAACATGCCGGTGCGACGCCCGCACGGCCGTTACACCTTCGACACGCGCATCGCGGACACGACCTGGCGGACCGTGTGGCGGGACACGACGGTCACGACCACGCCCGCGTCGCGCAGGCCGCCGAGCCGCAGGGCGCCGGGCGTGTCCCGCTCGGCGTCGTGATCCCCGGCGAGGCGATCCGCGAGCGCGGCGAGCCGGGCGGCGTCGCCCTCCCGCGCCGCCACGATCAACACCGGCTGGCCACAGCAGTTCGCGCGGATCTCGATGTACGCGCCGCCGTCGGGAAACCGGCGTCGATGCACCTGGGCGAGCTCGAACACGTGGTGCGGCGCGTCGTCGTCGGACACCTGAAACGCGACCGACGCCCCGAGCGTGTCGCGCATGATCGACGCCAGGTCGCTCGTCGATACGGGCGTCGCCTCGAACGGCCGGCCGAGCGGCGCCGCCTCGGCGAACCGATCGCCGAGCCACGCGGCCGCCCGGGCGGGCGCCGACGGGCCACGCGGGCCGGGCACGGCGAGCCAGAGACCGAACATGAGGCATGCAGCGAGCCCGAGGACCGCCCCCCCCCGGGCGGCCCAGGGCCGTAAGACGCCGGACGGACGCATTGCCGCCGACTCCACCTCCCCCCACTTGACTGCCGGTACCTCACCGAGCCGCTCCGCGACCGCGCGGTCGACCCGCCGCTCGCGTTCGAACCGCCATCGGCAAGCGTCACACGCCGCCAGATGCTCGCTGATCTCGAAGGTCTTGGTGGGTCCGAGCTCGGAGTCGAGATACGGACTCAACCAGCGGCGTACTTGCTTGCAGTTCATCCCGTCGCCCCCTTTACCAAGCGTCGCTCGATCGCCAGCGTCGCGAGCCGCTCGCGCAGCGCGATCCGGGCTCGATGCACGTGCGACATGACCGTCCCCAACGGCACGTCGAGCAGGTCCGAGATCTCCCGATACGTGAACCCTTCGATGAGCCGAAGGAGCAAACACTGGCGCTCATCCACACCCAAGGCCCGCAACGCCTCCAGCAGGCGCTCGTCCAACCCCTGCATGACCCGCTCAGGCGATGCCAAGACCGACTGCCACGCGTCCTCCCGCTCGAGCGAGACGTCCTCGATCTCAAGGTCCTCCACCCGGACCGCACCGCGCTCGAGCCCGTGCCGGCGATTCGCCTTATAAACCATGTGCACCATGATTTTGAACACCCAGGCTCGAAAGTTCGTCCCGATCCGGAACCGGTGGAACTCGCGCCACGCGGTCGTCACCGTGTCCTGGAGGATGTCCGGTGCGTCGGCCGGCCGCCACGCGCTCCGGTGGGCGTACCGCGCGAGCGAATCCTTATGCGGGTCCAATAACGCCAGGAAGTCTGCCGCGCGTTGTCGCCTGCCCATCACCGGTTCTCACTGCGCCGTGCGCTCTGCCACCCTTGATAGTCCCCGGGCCCCGCGATGTATTGCAAGTTTCGGCGGTTTTGTCCCGCCCGGCGCGTGATCGCCCCAAGCCGCACCGGCGTCCGCCGTCCGGCTTACGGCTTACGGCTTATGGCTTACGGCTTAGAGCTTACGGCTTAGAGCTTACGGCTTAGAGCTTACGGCTTAG
>JBHHVO010000197.1:0-6371 GCA_046754365.1 Phycisphaerae bacterium
GGAAGCGTCGCCCGGGCGCGCGGCCCCCCCGGCCGCCGGGTCCGTGACATCCTGACATGTTATGCAGTTGCATGACGTGTGCCAGTCAGATGCCGCGGCTGCGGGGCTCATAACGCACACAAGTTACCCAGACGACCGTCGGATACGGCGAGAACCGATTCGGTTCCCTGAAACTCAAGGATTTCGCGCTCTGCCCGTGCCGCGGACGTGCACGGATGCCCCGTCCCCGCAGCGCGCCGCCGCCCTGCGGTCTGCGCGGCCCAGCCAGGCTCCGCGGCGCTCGTAGATCGCATATCCCACGGGGCCGACGCGTCGCTTGAGGGCCAGATGTAGGGGCAGGCCGAACGTGACAGCCGCATGCCGGGGGTAGATTGCGTGTGCCGCGCACGTCCCGCGATCGGCGCGGGTCAACCGTCGAACACGTCGGGTTCCGCCTCGTGCGCGGTGTGGTTGTCTGCATCATGCTGCAACGCGTCCCAGTCCTGAAGCGTCATCGAGACCTCGCGCGCCTGCGAGCCCTTGTGGTCACCGACGATGCCGGCGGCCGCCATTTGCTCGATCAACCGCGACGCGCGCGAATAGCCCACAGTGAGTCGGCGTTGCAGGAGACTCACGCTGCCCCGTTTGGATTCCAGCACGATGCGCACCGCTGTGTCGAAGAGTGGATCGCGCTCGTCGTCGTCGGCCGCGCAGGCCGTCGTGACCTGAAGGAGTTCCGGATGGAACTCCGGCTCAGCGGCCTCGGCGAGATTGTCCAGCACGGCCCGCACCTCGGCGTCGTCGAGGTATGTGCCTTGCGCCCGCAAGAGTTTGTGCGAGCCGGGTGGCAGGAACAGCATGTCGCCCTGTCCCATCAAGACCTCGCCACCGTTCTGGTCGAGCACGATCCGTGAGTCCATCCGCGACGCAACGCGAAACGCGATACGACACGGCATGTTCGACTTGATGAGGCCGGTGACAACTTTTGCCTCGGGTCGCTGCGTGGCCACGATGATGTGCACGCCGACCGCCCGCGACTTCTGCGCCAGGCGCGCGAGGTGATGCTCCACTTCCTTGCCGGAAGTCATCATGAGATCGGCCAACTCGTCGATGAGGATCACGATGTACGGCATGCGCGTCGGGATCGCCGCCCGCTCCTGATCGCTCGATGGATCGAAGCGTTCATAGATCTCGTCGGCGCCGAGCGCGTTGTACGCGGCGATGTTCTTGACGCGGGCTTCGGCCAGCAGTTCGTAGCGCTCGTTCATCTTCGTGACGGCCCACTCGAGGATCCGCTCCGCCTTGACCATATCGGTGACGATCGGGCTCATCAGGTGGGGTACGCCCTTGAACTGGCTCATCTCGACCATCTTCGGATCGATCAGGATCAGCTTGACATGGTCGGGCCTTTGGGTCATGAGCAGGCTGACGATGATCGCGTTCATGCACACGCTCTTGCCTGATCCGGTGGTGCCGGCGATGAGCAGGTGCGGCATCTTCGCGAGATCGGCTACGAGGGCGGCCCCGCCCGCGTCCTTGCCGAGAAAGAGCGGTAGCGCCATCGCGGCCGCGTTCTTGCCCGCGACGTTCATCAACTCCTTGAGTCGGACCTGTTCCTTGGCGGCATTGGGCACTTCAATGCCCACGGTGTTCTTCCCGGAAATCGGCGCGACGACACGCACGGCATGTGCCCGCAGCGCCCGCGCGATGTCGTTCGACAGCGATGCAATCTGAGATACCTTGATGCCCGCGCCGATGCGCAGTTCGAACATCGTGATGACGGGTCCCGTATCAATCTCCACGACGTGGGCATCAAGACGAAACTCCTCCAGCGTGCGCTCGAGCACCTTGGCCTGTTCCCGGACCACCAGCTCCTGCTGCGCCGTGAACGAGTACGACGGTTGAGCGAGCAGCGAGAGCGGCGGCAGCGCCCAGTTCTCGATTTTTGCGGGATACGCCTGTGTGGGGGTGGTTTTGATCGGGCGCGGAACATTCACGATCACCGAGCGTGCTGGTGACTCGGGCGACCGACGCGCGGGCTTGTCGGCTGCGGCACCGCGACGCCGCCGGCGATGCCCCGACGCCTCGCGGGCGCCGTGCTCGTCCGCATAGTCCACGTCACCCGTTGCGACTTCGTCCTCCGCATCCGCATCGGTCACATCCGGATCGGATACGCCCCCGCCCGTTGCGTCCGGAACGTCACCGCCAGCACCGGGCGCACCGGCCCTGCGACGGAGCGTTTTGCGGCGACCCTGATGAGATGGGATCGCGACGACGGCGTCGCGGTCGTTGTCGTCGGGCCAGACCGCCGGTACGAGGCGCGGGACCGGCGTCGCGGCCGCGATGTGGCGGGCGGCCGAGACGGCCCCGCGTGACACGCTGCCGAGACGACGCGCCACCGCCGGCGCCTTGAGCACCCAGCCCTGTGTTGCAAACAGAAGCCCGACCGTCGCGGTTGCTACGAGCACGATGCCCGTCCCGAGCCCGGACAGGTTCGACCGCAGGTATTCACCAACGGCAAACCCGATGACGCCACCATACCCGGCGGGCAACGCATCGGCCGCCGGCGTCAGCGCCAGGTGCGCGGCCGCGCCCGTGCAAACGACGCAGAGCCAGACGCCGAGCACGCACTCTACCCTGTGGGCGAGCCGGCCCCGGACAAGCCGCACCACCGCGCCCAACGTCGCGAACGCGAGTAGCGGGTACGCACCGTGGCCGAGTGCGTGGTAGAGGTGATACGCGAGCCACGCACCGACGATGCCGCATGCATTGGCGGGCGGATCGTTGGGCGGGTACTGATGCGGGCTCGGCCAGTCTCCGAAGTCGAGCGTCACGAGCGCCGGCCAGACGAACGCACAAAGCGCAAGCCCAACCAGCGGTACGAGCAGTCGCCGGGGATTGTCCTCACGCGCGCCGGAACCCATTGCATCATTATCGGTCCGGCCGATTCGCGTGCTCGAGCGAAACCGCGGTCGCGACGCCCGATCGCCGCCACCGCGTGGACCAAGCACGCGTCCGAAGAGAACCGACGGTAACGACGGCTTGTGCGACCCCAGCCCGGGGGGAAGGGTCTTTGGGGGAGCCACTCCAAACCGCGCGTTCGCCGCACGGACCGAGCGTGCGCCGCATCACGATGGCGGCGGGCGTCGACCGTTCGGACCGGGACCGGTGCGGTCGCGGACCATGGTATCAGGGCGTTTTGTTTTCGGCGTCGCGGACCTTGGGCCATTGCTGGTCCGCGAGCCTGATCATCGCCTGCGGATCCGCGTCAAACCGCGCCTTGGCCTTTTTCCCGAAGAAGAGGTAGACCTTGCCGTCGACGATACGGAACTGCGCCGGGTCCGGCGGGTACTTCTTGCCCTTACTCATGCCCTCGGTACCGTAGCCGCCGTATTGCGGGAAGTACTTCTCAGGATCCTTCTCGAACGCCGCCTTCGCTTCCGCGCTCGAGAGGTGGTACAGATTACCGCGGTAGACCGACGTGTACTTGGCGTCACCCTTGATGGCCTTGTGTGCCAGAATGTACGCCGCCGGACACCAACCTTCCAGCTCCGGCTGGTTCCAGCGTGCCGCCGCACGGGCGATGATGGTGGGCGGATCGGTGAGGTAGTGGGCCCTGGCGCGCGGCGCCTGCCCGTGCCGGTTGGAGAACAGATACACCTTGCCGTCGCGAATATCATAGACCGTCGGATCGCCCTTGAACTTGTTGCCGAATCCGGCGAGCGCCGTCGTCCCCCAGCCCGCGAACTGCGGCGCGTACTTCTCGGGATCCGCCTTGAACTTGTCCATGGCGTCTGCGCTGCTGAAGTAGTAGAGCTCGCCGCGCCACGTCCACTGGTACTTGGGATCACCCTTGAGCGCCTTGCCGGCCAGGATATACGCGGCGGGACAGTATCCTTCCAGCGCGGGCTGGCGCGGTGGGTCGCCCGCCGATACGGGACCAGCGAGCAGCGCGAGCGCCAAGACCGCCGCCGCGACCCCCGTCCATCGTTGTTGCCTATCCGCTAGCCGCTGCATGATGTTTGCTCCCTTCGCTCGATCGCCCACGCCGTTCGATGGCGTTGGCGCCATGCCCTACACGCACGTCGCGCGTGCGTTCGGGTCCGTATGGTCATGTCGGCCACGTGACAGCGCCCGATGGTCGCGTGTACAGCCGACCACGGGCCCGCCGGACGCGCGCCGCGCGTCCACCGTGCCGTCCCATTCATACGGTGGATCATACCGTAAACCAACGCGGCCGGGAAACGGCGCCGCGCCGTTCATCGGATCAGGCGCGTTCCCCCGTGCATCCGCCGCTGGGGTCGTCGCCCGGCCCATGCAACGCCACGGGCGCCGGCGTCGTCGCAGCGCTGTCGTCAATCGCCCCTGTGTGCACCTGCAGCCCGGGCGTGCCGGCCAGCAGCGGCAGGAGATGTACCCGGAGAAACCCGACCGCCAGGAAGCCGGGGTGGCCTCCGTAGCAACCTATCGCCCGCAGCGCAGGTGACCATCGGACCTGGCCAAGGCGGTCGTACGCGCGCCGATCCGCCGGCGACGCGTCGTCGGGCGTGTGGAATCCCACCTGCCCGGCTGCGGCCACGAATCGCCGGTCCGTGGTACCGAGGATCCGTGTACCGAGCCCGAGGATGACGCGGTCGCGCTCGCTTACGAGGGCGTACGCCCGGCGGACCGCGCGCAGCGCCGGGCCGAGATTGTAACGAGGTGACAACGCCGGGCATGCGAGCACGAGCGTCTCCACAACGCGACGTCCCGCGAGGCGCTCACACGCGAACACCGCGATGCCCGCGCCCCCGCTCACAGCGAGCACGTGGATCCGCGCGTGGGGGTGCGCCCGCCGCAGCCCGCGGAGTCTCCGCGCGAACCTGCACCCGATGAGGCGATTGCGACGCAGCCACATGAGGTCCGTGAAGATCTGACCGGGCGGACCGAGCTGCCATTTGAACATGACCGTGGCGAGCGAACTGCCGCACATGCGAAGGGCCCGGCGGACTGCGAGCACGGCAAACTGGAAGCCGCCCACCCCGTCGACCACGACGAGCACGTCGTCGCCGATATCGCCGGTCGCGATGGGCAGGCCCGCGGTCATGCGCTCGGCGACGTACGACGCGATCGCGCGTAGCCGCGACGTGAGCCCGTCCATCATGCCGTCGCCTCGCCGCGCTTGACCGCCTGGACACGCTGGATCACGTCGGATTGCTTGAGCGTCTCGAGGAACCGAACATCGCTCATGTCCATTTCAAACCGGCACACGCTGCTCAGTGTGCACCAGCTACACGGTGAAAACGTGCCGAGACGACACGGTCTGACGCCCACATCGCCGTCCAGCACGGCATCCGCCAGCTCGCCGAGCTTGTCACGGGTGTGGTCCAACAGCGCGCGAAAGCCCGGGCCATCCACCGCGTCGCTCTTGTCCGCGTTGCCCAGGCCGCCGTCCTTCTTCCGGTAGACCGAATAGTACGTGCACCAGCCCGCGTCTCCGCCGCCCGGCTCGAGCGCGTCGAGCTCGTCAAAACGCAACACGCCGCGCGGGCGCTCGACGCCGGGCAGCGCGTCCCGCGGCCCGTCAGGTTCCGACGGATCGTCGACCGATCGGTAACGCGGCACGAGGCCAACATACAGCGCGCCGATCGGGCGGATCGGTCGACCGGCGAGTGTCTGGCCGTGGTCGGCCAGTGCCAAGAGATACGCCAGGAGTTGCAGCGAGAGCCCGTGGTAGACGCGGCTCATGTCGAGCCGCTTGTCGCGCGTATGTTTGTAATCGATGACGATACCGAGCGCTTCATCCGCCAGCTCGACGATGTCGACACGATCGATGTATCCCCGCACGACAACGCGCCGCCCGCCCCGCGTGGCCAGCACCAGCGCCGGGAGCCCGCCCGGCTTGTCGCTGAAGCCGAACGCGAGCTCCGTCGCGCGCGGGGTCGCGGTGCCCGCGCGGGCCACCGCGCGTTGACCCAGCAGCACCCGGGCCAGGTGCGACCACGTCCGCTGCAACACGTACGCATCGCGGGCTAACGTCGGCATACCGTCCGCGGGCCACCGCGCCGACACCCGCGCACAGCTATCGGCCAGCCCGCCGAGCACGTCCGCGTCGCTGAGCTCAGCCCAGCGGCGGCGGGGGGGCGGGGGGGGCCCCGACGAAGTCATCCAGGATCGCGTGATGCACGCTCCCGATGTCCCCGGGCAACAGATCAGCCACCGCCCGCTCGCGCAGGTCCAGTCCGTACCGCAGGAAATGCTGAAACGGACACGACGCGAACGTCTCGAGTCGCGATACGCTCGTCCGGAGCGCGTCGCCATATAGCCGCTGCACGGACGCCGCCGAAAGCGACGCCGCGTTCCGCTCCGAGAGCGACGCCATTGCGCGGCGCCACGCCGTCGTCCGCGCCGCG
>JBHHVO010000198.1:0-6342 GCA_046754365.1 Phycisphaerae bacterium
CGCGTCAGGATGCCCATGAGCACGCGGCCCATCTCCGGCGTGATGATTTGCAGCCGCACCTCGCGGTAGAGCCTGTCCATGGCCGTCCCGACCGCGGCGCGGGTGCTGAGTTTTCTCAGATACCCGTCGGGCAGATGGGACAGCCGCCGGTGCCGATGCTTCCGCGCGGCCGCCACGCGTTTCGCCGCGACCTCCGGGTCGTGGAAGATGCACACGTCCTTGCCCGCGCGGATTTTGCCGCGACACCGACGACCGGATTTGGTCAACGCGGCGCACCGCGTGTCATACGGCAGACGCACCGTGCCACACGCGACGGCCGTCTTCTCCTGATTCGCGGGGAGCTTGTCGTCGAGCCCGGCGTTGAGCGAGTCCCATAGCAGCATGATCGCACGTCCTTTCATCCGGTGCCGGCAGGCGCGAGCACGTGTTCAGCGCGTTCGCACCGGAATCCGAGCCACGAGCGCAAGACGGGTATGCCCCGTGCAAGCGGCCCCACACCCGCAGTGCGAGCGACGGACACGCCGAACCACCCCGCGCTGGCGCTTGGGGCTCGGAAAAGACCGCCGTGCCGCGAAACCCGCAGAGGGAACGCGTCGCGGCTTCAAACACGCTACGCATGTCCAGGCGCCAACCCTACCGGGCCGACGGACGTCCGTGATGCGCCGGCTTGATCGAACACAAACGAACTGCGCGGTGCACATCCGTGTCGCCGCAAGCGTAGTCTACCCGGGCTCCGGCGAGAGGCCAATGCCGCGCCGCGAACAAAACGGCCAGCCGCAATCGGTCGAGTTGGGCTGGGCGAGCCCGGACGGGCGCCCGCTTGGGTTCACCCGGCCATCGCTGCGTCGCATTCGGCCTTGCGTCGCCGGCGCGTGTCGCTACGATGATGACTGGTCGTTGGGGCGCGGAGGGTTCTCTCCGATTGCAGGTTGGAGGTGCAGGTTGAAACGAATCTTGTTCGCAGCAGGGGTTGCGCTCGCGTGGTGCAACGCCCGCGTCGTCGCTCAGGAAACCCCGCATGCGTTTGTCGGCGCCCGGATCATCCCGATCGCGGGCGATGTCATCGAGTCCGGCACGCTCGTCGTGCACCACGGCAAGATCGTCGCCGCCGGTGCGTCCGCGTCGACGCCCGTACCGCCCGGCGCGAAGCGCATACCGGTCGCGGGCAAGGTCATCGTGCCCGGCATCATCTGTACCCACAGCCACATCGGCGGCATCGGCGGCGGGGATTCGAGTGGGCCGATCCAACCCGGCGTGCGGATCTACGATTCCATCAACGTCCTGAGCTCAGGCTTCAAGCGCGCCGTCGCCGGCGGGCTCACCACGCTCAACATCATGCCCGGCTCCGGCCACCTCATGAGTGGACAGACTGTCTACGTCAAACTCCGCGGCGGCAAGACGATCGAAGACCTCTTCATCAGAGATGCCGACGGCAAGCCCATGGGCGGCATGAAGATGGCCAACGGCACGAACTCCCAGCGCGACAAGCCGTTTCCCGGCACGCGCGGCAAGTCCGCCGCCCTCGTTCGAGAGCGGTTCATCAAGGCCCAGGAATACCGGGACAAGATCGCGCGGACCGCGGGTGATCCGGAAAAGATGCCACCCCGTGACATCGGTCTCGAGGCCATGGTCGAGGTGCTTGAAGGCAAACGCATCGTCCACCACCACACACACCGGCACGACGACATCATGACCGTCCTGCGACTCGCCAGGGAGTTCAACTTCCGCGTCGTGTTGCACCACGTCAGCGAGGCGTGGAAGATCGCCGACGAAATCGCCGAAGCCGGCGCGCCGTGCTCCGTCATCCTCGTCGACAGCCCCGGTGGCAAGCTCGAGGCCGTCGACCTGATCTTCAAAACCGCCGGCGTCCTCGAACGCGCCGGCGTGCCCGTCGCGTTCCATACCGACGACTGGATCACCGATTCACGCATCTTCCTTCGTATGGCCGCCCTCGGGGTCCGCGCCGGCATGTCGCGCGAGGGTGCGCTCAAGGCCCTCACACTCGCCGGCGCGAACATGCTCGACCTCGGCGACCGCATCGGCTCACTCGAGGTCGGCAAGGACGCCGACTTCGCGATCCTCAACGGCGATCCCCTCAGTGTCTACACCAAGGTCCTCGAAACCTGGGTCGAGGGCACAAGGGTCTTCAACCGCAGCGACCCGAAGGACCACCTCTACGCCGTCGGCGGATACGGCGCCGGGCACGATCAGACCCCGTACCTCTGCTGCTTCGATCATGGGGAGGGCTACTGATGAACATCACCGCCGTCGCGAAAGCAACAGCCACCGCCGTGTCGCTGCTCATCGGTACCGCCCTGGCGGCGCCGCGCCCGGCCGACGACGCGCCACCCATCGCCATCCGCGGCCGCATCGTATACACCATGGCCGGTCCGCCCATCACCGACGGCGTCGTGCTCGTCCGCGACGGTAAGATCGCCGCCGTCGGTCCCGCCGCCGGCGTTGCGATTCCGCCGGGGATGCGCGTCCTCACCGCCGCCGTCGTCACGCCGGGCCTCATCGACGCCCACACCGTCGTCGGCCTGTCCGGCATCTACAATCAGAAGCAAGACCAGGACCAGCTCGAACACGCCGACCCGATCCAGCCGCAGCTCCGAGCGATCGACGCCTACAACACCCGAGACAAGCTCGTCGCATGGATTCGCGGCTTCGGCGTCACCACCGTGCACACGGGGCACGCGCCGGGTGAGCTCATCTCCGGCCAGACCATGATTGTCAAGACCACGGGCAACACCGTCGAAGACGCCGTCATCGTTGAGACCGCGGCCGTCGCCGCGACGCTTGGACCGTGGGCGCAGAAGAGCGACAAAGGCAAATCCCCCGGCACGCGCGGCAAGATGGTCGCCATGCTCCGTCAGCAATTCATTAAGGCCGTCGAGTACAAGAAGAAACGCGCGGACGCGCCGCCCGACAAACGTCCCGACCGCGACCTCAAGCTCGACGTGCTCGTGCGCGTCCTCGACGGCGACCTACCACTCATAGTCACCGCGAACCGCGCCCAGGACATCGAAACCGCGCTCCGCCTCGCCCGGGAGTTCCACTTCACGCTATGGCTCGACATGGCCACCGAGGCTTACCTGCTCATCGACCAGATCAAAGCGGCCGGCGTGCCCGTCATCATCCACCCGACCATGTACCGCGCGTTCCGCGAAACCGAGAACCTCAGCTTTGAAACCGCCGCCAGGCTCAAACACGCCGGTATCCGGGTCGCCATGCAGGGCGGATACGAAAGCTATGTGCCCAAGGTTCGCGTTGTTCTGTTCGAAGCCGCGCTCGCTGCCGCCAACGGCCTCTCCGGGGCCGAGGCGCTCGCCACCATCACCATCGACGCCGCCCGCATCCTCGGTATCGACGACCGCGTCGGATCGCTCGAAGTCGGCAAGGACGGCGACATCGCGCTCTACGACGGAGACCCGTTCGAATACACGTCCCACTGCATCGGCGTCCTGATCGACGGACGGGTCGTGCACGACACGCCGCGTTAGCGCCCCGCGCCGGAGGTTCGCGGGGGCCAACAGGTCCCTGGGGCTGCCCCAACCGATAGGATCGACTTCCAGTTGGCCGGTTAGACCACGCCGGCGGCGCCCGGAGGACTGGAAAACCGGTTCCAGAGATTCTGTTGCCGGCTCATAAGCCGTCCGCACCAGCTGCCGCGTCCCCGAGTTCGGCCACGACCCCCGCAGCGCCTGCCGCGCGCTCCGGCCGTACACCACCCGGCGATGCAGGCTCCGCGCCGTAGCTCCCACGCAACACCGCCTGGAGACGCCGCCGAGCACGGTTCAGGCGCGACGCGACCGTCCCGGGCGCGCAGCCGACGACCTCCGCAATCGCGCGGTAATCCAGCCCCTCCTGATACCGGAGCAACAGCATCGCTCGATCCATCGGCGTTACCGCCGACAGCGCACTACGAACATCCAGCCGCCGCGCCGTTCGGACGCCCTCGTCAGCGACATCCCGCGCCTGGGCGTGCGCGGCGTCGCGAAGCCGCGCACGCGCCCGGGCCTCGCGGCGCCCCCACTGGAGGGCCTCATTCACCGCGATGCGACACACCCATGTCGCGACCGCGGACCGGCCGTCGAACTGATCCAAATGGGAGAACGTCTTGACATACGTCTCCTGCGTCAGGTCGCGCGCATCGTTCACGTCCCCCGTCATTCTCAGCAACAGACCATACACCCGCGCGCATGTTCGATCGTACAGCGCGCGACGCGCATCCGCGTCGCCGTCACGACACCGCTGTATCAATTCTTGTTCCGTCACGTTCAGTCGCTCGCCGCGTCGGATACGGTGCACCCCGCTCGAAACAGGGGCCTGCGCTCCGCGATCATAGGTTCGCATCGCCAAAAGACCAGAACGGTGACCTGTGGCTGCGCTCGCGCATCACACGGCCGACGCCCCAACGCCACCGCGCCGGACGACTACCGAGCCGGTCACGGGACGCGGCGCTGCTTTATGCGATGCGGCGCTTCGGCTGCACGCGATATGCCGGTGCCCCATCGAACGCGCGGGGCGCGGACCGCGACGCCGATCTGCGCCGATCCGCGCTCAACCCCCCAAGCACCGCCATCACGTGTAGCACGCCGCGCAGGTGGCAACGTAGGAGGTACCGCTTCCCCAACGCCCACCGCCCACGGTATAAACCTTAAGCATCCTGGAGCCGTCGATGACCGTTGTCGCCGCGATACAAGCCGACCTCGATACCACACCCCTCGGCACCCGAAGCCGGCTCGCCGACGGTTGGGACGGAACGTCGTGGCTCCGCCGCACCGTCGATCGCGTTGCGCGGGTGCGCAACCTGCGCGGCGTGTTCGTCCTGTGCCCCGGCGACCAGCACGACCGGTGCGCCGCGCTGCTTGACGGCACCGGTGCGCTCGTCCGTTCCCATGAGCCCTATGTCGCGCCTTGGCGCAGCCTCGTGCAGGCCGCACGAAAGTGGTCGCTCGACGGTTGGCGAGGCGGTATCGGCGGCACCACGAGCTTCGACGAATACTGCGACTGTCCCGCCGTCAGCGGCCTCCTCAATGCCGTCGGCGCCGACGCCGTCCTTTCCATCCCGCCCGCCGCGCCGTTTTTCGACCCGGAACTCGCCGACCGGATGATAGGCCACCTCGCCGCAGATGACGAAGTCCGCATGGTCTTCACGCAGGCGCCGCCGGGGCTTTCCGGCCTGGTCATGGACGCCGACCTCGTCCACGAGCTCGCCGACAAGGGCATCCCCGTTGGTTGGGTGCTCAATTACAAACCCGATGCGCCGCAAAAGGACCTCATCTTTCAATCCTGCTGCTACGACATCCCGGCCGTCCTCCGACATACGACCCGCCGGCTCATCGCCGACACGGACCGTGCCGTCGAAAGGATCCGTGACCTCGCCGCGCACGCGACCGACCCCGACCTTGCCACCGTCGGCGCATGGTTGACACGCCGCGACGAAACGCACGTACCGCCGCTCCCACACGAAGTCGAGATCGAACCCACGACCGACGACGCGTATCCCGACGCGCTGCTCCGGCCACGAGGTCCCCGCCTCGAGCGAACCGGCATGATCGATCCCGCCGTCGTCGAAGCCGTAGCCGACGAATTGCGGCGGTATGACGACTCGCTCATGGTGCTCGGCGGGTTCGGTGACCCGCTGCGCCACCCGCAATTCCGTGACATCGTCCACGCGGCGCGGTGTCCCGGTCGCGGCGTGTACGGCCTGGCCGTACGCACCACCGGCGTCGACCTGGCCGACGACGCCGTCAACGCTATGATCGACGCCCGCGTAGACGTGCTCAACGTCATACTCGACGCATGGACCCCCCAGCGGTACGCCGCGCTCCAGACACCGCGCGCCGTCGACGAGGCGTCACGCGTAAGACTCGCCGACCATACCGGCGCAGACCGTCGCGCCGACGGCAGCCCCCCGGCTGATCACGACGCCCGGGCCGATCTCGACGCCGTCCTGCGCCGACTCGACCGGTTGAACGAACTACGCCAGGCCAAACGCACCGCGACACCGCTCACACTCCCGGAGATGACCAAAGCCGTCGACAACGTTGACGAGCTCGACGACTTCTTCGACGGGTGGATCCGCCGCGCGGGGGCCGTACACGTCTCCGGCCACTCCCGCTTTGCCGGGCAACTCGACGACCGAAGCGTCATCAACATGGCACCACCAAACCGCACGCCATGCCGCAGGATCCGCGCCAGATGCATGATCCTCGCCGACGGCCGGCTAACCGTCTGCGACCAGGACTTCCGCGGCGTGGAGGACTTGCGACAGTTCGGCGTCCGAGAGTTCCGACGTCCGTTCGAGATGCCGCGGCGATTCGATGACGACTTCAT
>JBHHVO010000199.1:0-6337 GCA_046754365.1 Phycisphaerae bacterium
GACGTAGTAGGATGCCGTCCCAGGCTCGGACTTGGGGCGGTAGTTTGTTGTGGTGGATATTGGAGGAGACCTCGTGCCGACTGCGCCAGATATCGAAGACAAGATTGTCCAGATCGTCAGTGACCAGATGAGCGTGGACAAAAACGAGGTGACGATGAAAACCTCATTCGTCAACGATCTCAACGCGGACTCCCTCGACATCGTCGAGCTCGTCATGGAGATCGAGGACGAATTCGATCTGTCCATACCCGACGAAGAAGCGGAAAAGCTCAAGAGCGTCGGTGAGGCCGTTCAATACGTCACCAAGAAGCTCGGCGACTAGTCCTTGACTGCCCCACGGACCATGGGCGGCCGGCGCGTCGTCGTGACCGGCATGGGCGCGGTAACGCCGCTCGGCGTCTCTGCGGAGCGCTTCTGGGACGGCCTCATCGAGGGCCGTAGCGGCATCGGGCCGATCGCGCGCATCGACGTCGCCGATTTCGCCGCCCGCATCGGCGGTGAGTGCCGTGACTTTGTCGCCACCGACCACATCGACCGTAAGCGCATCAAGCGGCTCGACCGGTTTGCCCAGTTCGCCATCGTCGCCTGCACCGAGGCGTTTCAAGCCGCCGGACTCGACATGAACCGAGAGGACCCGCGCCGCGTCGCCGTCATCTACGGCTCCGGCATCGGCGGCCTTAACGAGATCGAGGAGCAGCACACGCGCCTCATGCGAAAGGGGCCGGCCAAGGTATCGGCGTTCACGATCCCGCGGCTCATGATCAACGCCGCCAGCGGAAACATCTCCATCGCGTTCGGCGCAAAGGGCATCAGCACGGCCGTCAGCACCGCATGCTCCTCCGCCACACACGCGATGGGACAAGCCCTCGAGACGATCCGGCTCGGTCTCGCCGACGTCGTTTTCACCGGCGGGTCCGAGGCCGCGATAACGCCGCTCGGCCTCGCGGCCTTCGCGTCCATGAAGGCCCTGAGCACGCGCAACGAAGATCCCACGCGCGCGAGCCGTCCATTCGACCGCGACCGCGACGGCTTCGTCATGGGTGAAGGGGCTGGAACCCTGATCTTCGAAGAGCTCGAGCATGCGCGGCGGCGCGGTGCACCGATGCTCGCGGAGGTCATCGGCTTCGGGGCGACGTCCGACGCCACCCACATCGCCCAGCCGTCCGAAGACGGTGCCGGCGCCGCCGCCGCCCTACAGCTCGCCCTTGATGATGCCGGTACGAACGCCGACGACGTCGACTATATCAACGCGCACGCCACATCCACGCCATTGGGCGACGTCGCCGAGACCGTCGCAATCAAACAAGTCCTCGGCCCACACGCCTACCGCGTCGCCATCAGCAGCACCAAGGGCGCGATCGGGCATCTCCTCGGCGCCAGCGGCGGCGTCGAGCTCATCGCGGCGATCCGCGCGATCCAGAACGCCGTCATCCCCCCGACCATCAACCTCGACAACCCCGGCGACGGGTGCGACCTTGACTATTGCGCAAACACCGCACGCGATCGCCCATGTCGTACCGCCATAAGCAACTCATTCGGCTTCGGCGGCCACAACGCCTGCATCGTCGTACGGCGCATCGACTAGCACCGTGATGCACCCGGTACCCCGCTCATCCGGACCGCGACCGTAACGCAACGAACAACACAACGTCGCGCTCGCCCCGGCAGGACCGGCCCGGCACGGTCTCGGTTCGATTCACCAGGGCGATTCATGCCCCCGTGGCCCATCAGTAGGTTCCTTCAGCCGCCTCGAAGCACCCGCGAAGACCGGTCGAATCGCTCGCAGCGCCGCGCCGCCGACGCAGCCCGGCGTCGGCACGATCAGCGTCGTACGTACCACCGAGCGCGATCCCGCGTGCCCCCCCTGCCCGCTGGCCCCGCCACGACGCGCCGCCACGATTGCAGTCGCGTCCCATCGACCGATATCCGATGATACACCTGGGTTTCCGGGGGGTGTGGTGCGCGCCGGCGGCATCCGCCTACCGCACGATCCCGCCAGGCGCGCTCATGCGTCCGCGCGAAGCCCACCGGGTCGCACGGCGACCCGCCGCGGACGCAACACGCGCGAGCACGGCCCAAAGGTGCCGCGAGCCTATGAGTATTTCGCAAGCCGACATCGACGCGCTGCTCGGCGCCGCCGCCGACCACGACGCGCAGGCCCAGCCGGACGCGTCCGCGGCGCCTCATGCATCCACATCCACCGCAACCCGCGCCGCGCCGCACATGCCCGCACAGCCCGGACCGCCGCCGTCGGCGTCACCGGCTCAAACAAACGCGACACCCGCGGAGCTCCGCCGGATCCTCGACCTCTACGTCCCCGTCAGTGTCACGCTCGCCGAGAAACAAATGACCGTCAAGGAGGTCCTGGAGATCACCGTCGGCACCATCGTCGAGTTCGAGCAGAACTTCGACAGCGACTTGGTCCTCAACGTCGGCGGGCGCCCGGTCGGCAACGGAGAGGCCGTAAAGTGTGGCGAGAAGTTCGGGCTCCGGGTCAGGAGGATCGACGGCATGCACGAGCGGGTCGACGCGATGGGCGGGAGATAGCGTCGCGTGACGGCGCAACCAATCCCCGGCCGCGTCGCACCATGCACCGGCGACAACGGCGGCCGATCCGGACGACACCGCACGGGTTCGGCCTGCTACGCCTTCCCGCCGCTCCCGATCCGGAACGCCGTCATCAGACCCAGGAGCGCGAAAATCACGTCGAAAACGCCGAGATCGGCCACCACCAGATCCATGATCGGCATCGCCTCCAGCGCGGCCTCCGTCGTCCAGTCGATCATGCCATCGCGCCATGTTGCGTAGTCGGGTTGGTCGTTATGCATGGCCACAAGCGCCGGGACCGCCGACGCCTCAAACGCCTCGACATCGGCTGGCGTGATCGCTTCGAGCGCGTCCACGTCCGTGTATCCGTGTGTGAACATGAACGCCGCGTACGCCTCAGGACCGTCAAGCACGGCGAAATCCGCCGCATCCACGCGCGCTTCCTCGTAGGCCTCGCGCGTAAACGTCTCCGCCGCGACGTCGCGGACCGCCCCAGGGACGGACCACTCCACCGCGAACATCTTCCCCGCGAAGATCGAGCACAGCGCGAGCGCGGCACACGCGAAACCCGTGGTCCGGCCCGGCGCTCCGATGCGCACGGCGCCCCAGCCGACGAGCAGCCCGATCCCCCACGCCACAAACCCGACCTCGTAGCCGGTTGTATACGTAATCGCGCCCCACATGACCGCCCCGGCGATCGCGCCGAGCGTCGCGCCCAACACTGCGCGGACATTCATGTCTATCTCCCGATCGCAACACGTCCGACCGCGCCGAACGAACCGCGAAGGACCCAGCCCGACACCCCGACCCAACGATCTAAGCTACGCTTTACCGGTAGCCTGGTCAACGCCGTGCAACTTGCCCACCGGCGCCGCGTAAAGGAAGCGCCTGGCCGCGAAACTACACCACGAGGCGCAAAGATGCCCGGGCCGACCTCGCCCGTTCACCCGCTAGACCTCGTCTCGCGGCGCATGCGGTGCGCTTTTGTGAGCCAGAGGCTTCCCAGCGTCCGCGTCATCCAATACGCCGCGCGGATCGCACCGGGTAGCGACCGCCCGATCTTGCTACGGCCCGCAACGCGCTTGCGGTACGCGAGCGGTACTTCCCGCACGCGCAGCCCGAGTTCCAGCGCGCGTACTTGCATTTCGATCGTCCACCCAAACGCGTGGTCCCGAAGCATCATCGCGTCCAGCGCAGACCGGCGGATCGCGCGGAACGGACCGAGATCGCTGTACGCATGCCCCCACCCGGCCTTGATCAGCACCGGAAACACATGGTTCGCCACGGACTGCGCCAACGTCGTCGCGCCGCGCTCGCGCAGCGCCGGCACGCGCGCCGCCATCACCAGGTCCGCCTCGTCGCGCCGGATCGGACCGACCAGATCCACCAGGTGTGTCACGTCGTCGCTCAGGTCCGCATCCACAAACGCCACCACCGCGGCACCACGCGGCAGCGCTCGAAGACCCGCCTGGCACGCCGCGCCGTACCCACGCCGCGGCTCGAACACCCACCGCGCGCCGTGCGCCGCAACGACGTCGCGCGTGCCATCCGTCGACCCGTTGTCACACACCAGAATCCAACCCGGCTCCATCGCCGTCAGCAGCGGCAGCAGCAGGTCAAGGCACGGCGCCTCGTTGAGCGCCGGGATGATCACCGCCACGTCATCGAGGCATCCCCGATCGGCGGCGCTCGCGCTCGCGTGGGACGCGCCGGCAGCGACCGCCGGCGGACCGCACGACACGATCCCCTCGCGCAACATCGCCTCGCCCGCTGGCTCCGCCGCTGTCCCATGCGGATCAAACGGCGCCGCCTCCGGCTCAGACGCCACCCGCCCGGCGTCGCCTCGCGCCCGCTCGCCGTCGCCCTCGGACGCAGGTGTCACAGCCCACCCAACACGAACGGATTCGTCGCGCGTTCCCGGCCGATCGTCGTCTCCGGTCCGTGACCACTGAGTACGCGCGTCTCGTCCGGGAGTGTCATGAGCTCGGCGTGAATGTTGCGCATCAGCGCCTGACCATCGCTCGTGGGGAAGTCCACGCGCCCCACGCTGCCGGCAAACAGCGCGTCACCGACGATCGCGATGCCGAGCGCGGCGCAATACAGCGTCCGACCACCCGGGGAATGTCCCGACGTATCGCTCACCACCCAGGTCGTGCCGTCCAGCTCAAGCGTCGTGCCGGCCGGCAGGTCGATCGGATCCGTAACAGTCGTCGCGAAACCCGCCCCGACCATCCCGGAGAGATTCACCATCGGGTCGCTCAGCGCCGCCCACTCCTCCTTGGCCAGGTACACACGCAAGGCACCCAGCGCGTCGCGGACCGCGTCGACGCCGGCGATGTGGTCCGCATGGCCGTGCGTCAGGATGATCGCGTCCGGCACCAGCGCGTGGTCCTCGACGTACGCGATGATGTCCGCCGCCTGCGGCGGCAGCCCCGGATCGATGATCCAACACGGCCCGCCGTCGCGCATGTGGATCGTATACCCGTTCTCCATGTACGTCGGGTCGTTCGTGATGTGGATGTGAAGCGTGCCGTCGGTCATGCGCGTCGCGGCAGCTTACGGTGAACCGTGCACCTCGGCAAACGCATGCCCGGTGGTTCGGGGCGCTCGCCCCGGTTTGACGTCCGCACCACGGAATCGCTAGGCTGGGGGCATCGGCTCCCTGTCGGATGAGTCCGTCCGCGCTGCGGCGAGCCCGTGCACGTCGGCTTGAGTACCCGTCGACCGCCCGCCGCGTGCCCCGTCCATGTTTCTGGAGGAGAAAGTCATGCGCATGCCCGCCTGTATCACGATCCTGACGCTGTCCGCTGCCGTGGCCCATGCCGGTGTACCGCTCGGTGCTTGCTGCAACCTCGCCGCCCAGACGTGCGTCGACGACGTGCCCGACACCGCGTGCACCGCCTCGGGAGAATCCTGGTTCGAAGGGCTCGCGTGTTGCGAGATTGACTGCGTCGACGCCGCCGCTGGATTCGATGCGTCCGGCGTGGCGCTCTGGAGCCGTATCCCGGTCGAGGATTTCCCGGACGATCCCATTACAGGTCCGCAGACCCGCGCGAACGAGATGTGGGGGTATGTCTCCCCGTCCGGACGGGAATACGCGATCCTCGGACTCGAACGGGGCGCGGCGTTCGTGGATGTCACCGACCCGCAGTGCCCCGTCATCGTCGCCTACATCGAGGGACAGGGGATCAACACGATCTGGCGCGACATGGCCACGTTCGGCCCGTACGCCTACATCGTCACCGACGGCGGCGGTGTCGGCCTGCAGATCGTCGACATGACCAACATCGACGCCGGCGTCGTCACGCTCGTCAACACCACCGACCTCGGCGCCGGGTTCGTAGACGCACACAACGTCTTTGTCAACGCCGACACGGGGTTCCTCTACCTCTGCATCCCGAACCTCAGCGCAGGGCAGGGCCTCACCGTCGTCGACCTTACCGACCCGGTCAACCCGACCGTCGCCGGATCATGGATCGACACCGCGCCCGGCGTCCGATGCCACGACGTCCAGGTCGTCACCTACACGCAGGGACCCAACGCCGGACGAGAGATCGCGTTCTGCTTCGCCGAGGACGACGGACTCAAGATCGCCGACGTCACGGACAAGGCCAACATGTTCACCGTCGCAACCCTCGTCTACCCCAACACGACATACACCCACCAGGGATGGCTCACCGAAGACCGGAGTTTCCTCTTCATTGGCGATGAGCTCGATGAGCTGCAAGACCCGGACCTGCAGGTCGCCACCATCGGGCCGGCCGGCGAGAATCTCGTCCGGTACGCCATC